>JBBQEC010000038.1:0-13662 GCA_038320305.1 Candidatus Limnocylindrales bacterium
GAGGTGCGACCGGTGGCTGAGTTCAACACCTCAGTCGAGTCGGGCGAAGCACGGGCGGGTGTCGCTGCTGGCTGATTCTGGCGCACGGCCGGCAGGCATCGGGCGCAATGGACCGGTCGCGTTCGATGCCGTCGACCGTATCTTCCGTGAGGAATCGGGCCGCGTTATTGCCGGTCTGATTCGCGCTATGGGCGACTTCGACCTCGCCGAAGAGTCGGTTCAGGACGCCTTCGTCTCTGCGCTCGAGCACTGGCCAGAAGACGGAATACCGCCCAATCCGGGCGCGTGGATAGCAACAACCGCACGACGGAAGGCGATTGATCGTGTGCGGCGCGCGAAGAATCTCGAGCGCAAGATGGATGCACTGGCCCAGCTCACGGCGTCCGATTCGAACGACGCCGGCGGAGAGCGGTCCATGGATTCCGGCCACGCTATAGAAGACGATCGGCTACGGCTGATCTTCACCTGCTGCCACCCAACCCTGGCTCTCGATGCACAGGTCGTGCTTACACTTCGGCTGCTCGGCGGCCTGCGGACGCCGGAGATTGCACGCGGCTTTCTGCTGCCGGAGGCGACGCTCGCTCAGCGCCTCGTCCGTGCCAAGAAGAAGATCCGTGACGCAGGCATCCCGTACGTCGTTCCGCCGCGCGACGAGCTGTCTGGCCGGCTGGACGCCGTGCTCCAAGTCGTCTATCTCGTTTTCAACGAGGGCTACTCGGCGACGAGTGGCGCAACGATTGTCCGGCGAGAGCTGTGTGGCGAGGCCATCCGCCTTGCCCGAGTGCTCGCCTCGCTGCTGCCCGACGAGCCTGAAGCGCTCGGCGTTCTTGCTCTGTTGCTTGTGCAGGATTCGCGGCGCGATGCGCGCCAGACGCCGAGTGGCGAGCTTGTCCTTCTAGCCGACCAGGACCGGCGCCCGCTGGGATCGTGGGCGCATCGACGAGGGCTTGTCGGTCCTCGACCAGGCGGCGTTTCTGGCGGTGCCCGGCCGCTACCAGCTTCAGGCCGCCATCGCCGCCGTTCATGCCCAGGCCGCGACTGCGACGGAAACGGACTGGCCGCGGATTGCTCTGCTCTACGACCGATTGCTCGCGCTGGCGCCATCGCCGGTCGTAGCACTCAATCGCGCGGTCGCGGTCTCCATGGCACGCGGGCCGGCCGAGGCGCTCGTGCTCGTCGACGATCTCGCCGCGATGGGCGACCTGGACGACTACTACCTGCTTCATTCGACGCGCGGCGAGCTCCTCCGTCGTCTCGGCCGGCGGGGGGAAGCGGCGGATGCTTTTGAGCGCGCCGCGGCGCTCAGCTCGAACGCCGCCGAGCGACAGTTCCTGGAGCGGCGCAAGGCCCAGCTCGCCGACTAAAACGATGCCGTCGCTTACGATGAGCGCCGTGGCGATGGAGCTCGCCAGAACCGCCCAACCCCGGGCTGATAGCTCCTACCGATCCGTGATCGTGATGGAGGCCTGCCCGTGACTGCAGCAATCCTTGTGGGTGTCGGCGGGTTCTTTGGTTCCGTCGCGCGCTATCTCATCGACCGACGAGTGACGCACTGGACCGGTGGAACGCTGCCGTGGGGCACGTTCGTCGTCAACGTCTCGGGCTCGTTCGCGATTGGCCTGCTCTTCGCGGTGATCGTCGAGCGTGCCGCCCTTGGTGCCAACCTGCGCGCCCCGCTGATGATTGGCTTCATCGGCGCCTACACCACGTTCTCGACGCTCATGCTCGAGTCGTGGCGCATGGTCGAGGACGGAGCGTGGCAGGTGGCGCTCGTCAACATCGGCGGCTCCATTCTGGTTGGCATGGTCGCGGTCATAACCGGCGTCCTGATCGGGAGGTCCATTTGACGAAGCTCGAGGGCACCGCTCTGCTCGTGCGTATCTACCTCGGCGAGAGCGACAGATGGCAGGGTCGGCCGCTTTACCAGGCGCTTGTCGAGCATCTCCGTTCGCGCGGAATCGCGGGTGCGACAGTTCTGCGCGGCATTGAAGGCTTTGGCGCGAAGCAGCATCTGCACTCAACGCGGATCCTCAGCCTCTCAGAGGACCTGCCGGTATTAGTCGAGGCGGTCGACAGCGAGGACAAGATTCGACTCGTGTTGCCCGAGCTGGACGAGATGCTTGGCGATGGGCTGATGACCCTCGAGAAGGTGGAGGTAATCGCCTACCGTGCTCGACCTCCGGCAGGCTGAACCTGGCACGCCTTGAGCCTCAGCAGGTCACTGAGCCGACGCCGATTGGCGGCTACGACTCGATAGCCCAGCTCGAGAATCGTCATGGCTCCAGGTAGATGCGCCACCGCGCTGACGATCCAAAGTGCGGGCAGTCGTCGCGCGATCTCCACGGTCGCTCGTGCACCACGAAACCAGTTGCCGGCAGCGTCGACCGCGTGGAGTGAATCGGCCAGTTCCTCGCGCGGCGGCGCGTCAGCAACCTCCGCCGACTGGAGTGGCAGCAGAACGAGCAGGCGCCGAGCGTCAAGTCGGAGGAGAGCGCGCGAAACCTGGGTGCAGATGCCACAGTCGGCGTCGTACAGCACCACCAGGGTTTCGTCGCGAGTCAAACCCGTTACCATCAAGTATTGAATATGGACCAGAAGGCCAGCAGCGTCAAACAGGCTGCCGAATCCGACCACTCGGACGACGAGATCGAGACGATTCGGCGGCGTTTCGCTGACGCCTGGGGGCAGATGGGGGCATCGTGGGGTATCGCGCCATCAACTGCCGCTGTCCAGGGCTACCTGCTGGCGCACGGCGGGCCTGTGACCGACGCAGAGTTACAGCAGGCGCTCGGCCTTTCGCACCGCGCGATCCGCCTCGCCCTCGCCAGCTGCATCGAATGGGGCATCGTCCAACGTGCCGAAGAACCGCGTCGGAGCGGACGGCGTGGTCCTGCGGGCCGCGCCTGGGTCGCGCTCGACGACCACTGGGAGTGGTTCCGACGGGTCATCGAAGGGCGCAAGGAACGCGAGGGCGACCCGGTCATTGCGATCCTCGAGCAATGTCTGGTCGAGGTCCGCAAGCTCGACCGTGACGACGACGCAACCAGACTGGAGCGACGCCTGGATGCGCTGCTCGTCTTCGTGCGCGAGTTCGATCATGCGCTATCGGGCGTGCTGCGCGCGGACACGGCCGCCTTGCGCAACATGTTCACCGTGCTATCGGCGATCGACGAGAAGGATCTCGATCGGCTGCTTGGAACGCTGGCCCAGATCCCTCCCGACGAGTTGACCCGGGCAGCAACCCAGATGAGTCACATGTCGCCTGCGGCGGTCAGGCGCCTCTTGCACCTCGCCGGCAACTCGACCGTGAGCCGGCTACTTCGTCGCTGACATGCCACGATCGAGGTCTGGAGGCGACATCGAAGTCGACTCGGTCGCGGTGCTATCGAGATTGACGATTTTCTCGCTGCGGCTGAGGATCACATCGCCGCCCTGGTCGGCAATCAGACGTTCTGCGCGGGCATAGTCCGTGGTCGCGATTCGTGCGACGAGAACGAAGCTGCCCTCGCTCGACCTAGCGCTTGATGCGCCGAGAGGCGCCACGGACATCTGCGCATCGTCTGGAGAGGCCACGATTGCATTGAGTGCCTCGGCCGCGGCATCGGCTCCGGCGCGGGTGTCAAATCGCGCGGCCACTACCCGGCGCAAGCCGATGTCCGCCAGCGCATCGGGCAGGTCGAGATCCAGCGCGCGGAACTGCTCGGTGCGGAAGGCGGAGATGAAATCCTCGATCTCGGAGAAGAGTGGTGCGCTTGGCCCGTCACCAGGCTCGGCGATGGACTCGATGACGACCTGACTGGGCCACGCGCTGATCGCGACGACCTCCGTCGAGTCTGCCTCACGAGCAGGTCGCTCGCCGACCGCCCAGCCGAGCAACAGACGCTGGATGTCCTGCGTACGGCCGCGCGGCATGTTTTTAAGCCACCACTGCATTCGGGATCGGGATGAGTTCGGCATGAGTCCGCTGCTGAAGCGAACGACGCCGCCCGGAACATCCACGATGCCGCGGAATGGTGGGCCGATCACGGTGTACACGTCGAATGACTCGACGCTGGCGACGCCTGCCAGTCGCTCGACGATCGTCGGCTTGGTCCCCCCGCAGACCGTGCGCGAGGCGTCATCCTCAGATTCCCACGTGGCGGCCAGGAGGTACTCGTCCGCGCCCTTGATGCGTCGATAGCCGGATAGGAAAGTCACCAACCCGGGCGCCCGTCCAAAGTCGACCACTTGCTGACGGCAGATCGCAATGAAGTCCGATTCGCGACCCGACGCGACTGTTCCCCTTGTGATTCTCAATAGCATCTGCGCACGCTCTCCGATGGCTCGACAGCGACGAGAACCGCGCGCAGTGGCGCAAGTCCTAAAGGGCGCGTATCAGGTTCGTTGCAATGCCTGGCTCCCTTCGGCCGCAATGCCGCGCCTGGTACTTGTGGCTAAAGTGCCAGCCAGTGGAGTCTGGTGCGGTCAAGGGGAGTCGTGGGCGGTTACCGGTGGGAAACTGGTTGCACCAGTGGCGCAATCGGTGCCTGTTGTCTCCGGAAACTTGTAGTACGACGTATTCACCTGGCGAAGTACATCCGGCGACCACCATCGGAGGCAGTGTCTGCTCACGATAGGGATGCAGTCACATTTGAGTCGCGGAAAACACGCCGCGCGGCGGGGGCATCACTCGCGTCGCTGTTCCTGTGGAGACATCCGAATTGGACGCAAAAAGTCACGAACCCAAAGACGTGAGGAGCGGGCGCACGAACGCCATTCGATCCTACTTTCGACGCACCCCACGGCCGAGCGCGGAAACCGACATTCCGACGGTCGTGAACCTGTACACAGTCAACGCCGGCGCCGGCCAGGTGCTCGGCCGCAGGCTTCACGAAGTATCGGCGGATAATTCCGCGAAATGACGACCGAGGTCCGAACCGTGAGCGAGCAGAACATCGTTCGTCACTACAGCGGCGACACGCGAGCCGAAGCTGAGCGGTCCTATCGCTCCGACGCGCTCAAGGCCGCAAGATCCGGCTATATCGCCGTGTCGCGAACATGGGTCGAAGACGAGCAGGGCGTCCTTCTCGTCGTCACTTACAGCGGCCCGGACGACTTCGACGACGACGCGCCCGCTGTTGAGCGAGAGCAGCAGGCTGTGGCAATGGCCGATCCTGAGGCCCAGGTTGACGCGCCGGCCCGCGCGCCCGACGCTGGCGAGCCCGAAGTCTCCAATGAGCCCGAGGCCTCCGCTGAGCCCGAGATGACCGCCGATCCCGCCGTTGCGGAAAGAGCGACGGAAGAAGGGCCGGCCCCCGAGACTGCGGTCGGGCAAGCGGCCGCGCCGGATGTCGAGCAGCCAACTTACCAGCCGGTCCAGCGCATCGCCCCCGTCGACTCCGCAGCCCCGGTCGACACGGCGGCCTCCGTCGACGAAGCCGAAGCGGCATCCAACGAAATCTCCCCAGTCGAAAGCAACAACCCTCCGTGGGCATCCGTGTCCGCGCAGGAAGATGCGCCGAGAGCTGCCGTATCAGTCGAACCGTTCGACCCATTCCAGTCGTCGGAGTGGCTGAGCACGACAGACGAGCAGCCCCGCGACCTGCCTGTCGAGCGCTACACGCCACCGGCCGGGATGTACATGGCGCCGCCGGATATGTACGAGGCCGTCAGTGCTCCGCCCGAGGAGACGGTCGAAGAGGCCCAGACGTCAGAGTCGGAGCCGCACGAATACGAGTCAGCTCCGGCAGAGGCCGCGGTCGAAACGACGACGCAGGTCGATGAATATGATCCGGCGGTGGCTGACGCGGCAGCTGCTGCGATCGCGACCGATGAGCCCGTCACCGAAGCCGTATGGGAAGAGGCCCCTGCTGACGAAGCAAGCGCCTCCGAAGCGCCTATGGCCGAAGCGCCTATGGCCGCAGCCCCAACAGTCGCAGCCCCAACAGTCGCAGCCCCGACAGTCGAAACCCCAGTCGCCGATGGCCCAGTCGCCGAACAGTCTCCCGTGGCCGACCAGGCGTTTGTGTCCGACTCCCCCACCGTCGAGGCGGCTGTCGATGAGCAACCCACCACGGCTCCGGACACGTCCGGGCGATCGGCCCGGCTGACGATCCAGGTCATGGATCTGCACACCGCCGGAGAGCCACTGCGCCTGATCCGGAGCGGTTTCCCAGACGTGCCCATGCTG
The DNA here is from genome assembly GCA_038320305.1 of Candidatus Limnocylindrales bacterium. Lineage (GTDB taxonomy): Bacteria > Chloroflexota > Limnocylindria > Limnocylindrales > CSP1-4 > JALYGJ01. Next base: position 6,170 of record JBBQEC010000038.1, read on the forward strand.
CCCGTCCTCGAGCGTCGACAGTGGGTCAAGGACAACGCCGATCACGTCCGCCGCGCGCTCATGTACGAGCCGCGTGGCCACAAGGACATGTACGGCGCCATCCTGTTGCCGCCGCACAGCGACTACGCCGACATGACCGTCCTGTTCATGCACAACGAGGGCTACAGCACGATGTGCGGTCATGGGGTGATCGCAATCACGACGGGTCTGATCGAGGAGGGACTCTTCCCCGCGACCGAGCCGGTAACCACGATCCGCTACGAAGTCCCCGCCGGCATCGTTGCCGCCAACGCAGCGACCGTGAAGCTCGAGGATGGATCGTGGGCGGTCCGTGGCGTTCGCTTCACGAACGTGCCGTCGTATCTGGCCGCGCAATCGCTCTCCGTCCGGCCCGACGGCGTCGAGCTTCACGGCATGGCCGCCCAATACGGCGCGCTTGGCGTGGACCTGGCCTTCGGGGGCGCCTATTACGGCATCGTCAACGCAGCAGAGGTCGGGCTGCGCGTGGTGCCTGAGCAGGCCGACGCGCTGCGCCAGGTGGGCGCGGCCATCACTGAGGTGCTGCGCCGAGACCACACTCCTGCGCATCCAACTGATCCGGACCTGAGCTTCGTATACGGCACGATCATCGTCGATCTCGAGCCACGGACGTCGCCCGACGGCAAGGCTCGCGATGCGCACATCCGCAACGCGACGATCTTCGCCAACGCCGAGCTCGACCGATCACCATGCGGTTCGGGCACGAGCGCGATCCTCGCTCAGCTTCACGCCCGTGGCCGCATTCACGCGGGCCAAGAGATCGTCAACGCGGGCATCACCGGCGAGCACTTCCTTGGTCGTGTCGAGTCCGAGACGGTACTCGGCCCCTACCCCGCGGTCAGCACATCGATCGCCGGCTCGGCATACATCACGGGCTACTCGACTTTCATCGTCGACTCGCGCGATCCGCTCGGAGACGGCTTCCTCCTCGGCTGATCTCCGGCGGACTGCCTCGAGTCGGTCGGGGCGGGCGCTCTCGGCGGCGATATAAGTGAGATTGTTGGATTTGACGTGTAGGCGCGCGACACGCTCCGAAACGGCCGCAAGCAGGCTCGAGGTGCCCTGTCCTCGAGGCAATTTCACTGCCGAAAGTCGAACAAGATGGCTTGAACGGGTCCAAGATGCCCGAGGGGCCGCCGTCCAATCCGGTCCGGGTGACGACTCTGTCCGAATCGAACAACCTGGCTTATGGCGCGCGCGAACTATGCAACGATCATCGGGTGGAGCAGTCGGCCATTTGCGTCATGTGCGATCACGACCTGCTGAGCGCGGCACAGGTCTACTTTGAAATCGGGCCGTGCATCTATGCGTCGACCCGGGATGCGCCTGACGTGCTACCTGGTTGCGGCATCGTGGTTCCGATAGTTCTGCCGCGTTTCGACGATGAGCCGCTGGCGCATGGAGGTCTGCACTTTGCAGCGAAGCATCCGGAGAATCGTGGGCCCGAACCCGCGGCGCGAAGGCAACGGCCGGGCGAGATTGTTTGGTCCTTAGACGCGCGGCTCCCAGCGAAACAAGCGCAGCGCAAGCACCAGGCCCAGGACGGCCCAGCCGGCTATCCAGACAAGGTCCATGGGGTCGAGTGGCCCGTCGAGCGCCGGCGTCCAGATGCCCTGCAGTGCCACAGCGAAATGGCGCACTGGGAAGATGTCGCCGACCTTGGCCAGCAGGTTGTCGGGCGGGATGCGCACAAAGATGTCCGAGATGAAGAGCAGCGGCAGGATGATCGCGTTGACTATGGCCGGAGCTGCGCGCTCGTTCGGGACCAGCCCGCTGATGGCCAGGCCGAGCGCGCAGAAGCAGGCCGAGCCGAGCAGAAGGACCAGAATCAGGACCGGCACCTGGTCCCATGGGAAAGCGACGTTGTAGACCAGCGCGCCGAAGGCCGAGACGACAACCACAAGCAGCAGGCCGACCAGCACGGAGTGGCAGATCCGTGCGGAAAGGTAGACCCAAGCGGGCAGTGGCGTGCCCCGGACGCGCTTGAGGATGCCCTCCTCGCGGACGGCGACCGTGGTCATCGCCAGTGACGTGAAACAGGCGTTGACGATCGAGAATGCGACGATTGCAGGCGTGAAGAACGCGGCCGCGGTCAGGCCGTTGCCTTCGATCTGGTCTCCGAAGATGGCCTGGAAAACGAACATGAAGATGAGCGGGAAGGCAAAGGTGAAGAAGGCCGCCGCAGGGTTGCGCCAGAATGCTCGGTTCTCGTAGCGGATCTGGCGGACGAGCAGACGCAGATTTCTCACTCGGACGCGGTCTGCTCGGCGGCTTCGCCGGTCAGCTCCAGGTAGGTGTCCTCGAGGCTCGGCCGCGATACGGACAGGTTCGCCAGTTCCACGTCTGCCTCGAGCGCCCAGCCCGTCAGTCTGTGCAACAGATCGACCGGCTTGTTTGACCACAGCTCATAGCCGTGCTCTCCGTGTCGAGCGTCGGTCGGAACGAGGTGCGCCGGCGGCGTCTTTTCGGCACTGACTTCGAAGCGGATGCGCGACGACGAGTCCCTGCCGGCCTGGATCTCATCGATCGTGCCCAGAGCGACAACGGTGCCCGCGCGCATGATCGCAATGCGATCCGCGAGTGCCTGCGCCTCGTCCATGAAATGGGTGGTCAGCAGGATCGTCTTGCCCTCGTCGCGCAGACCGCGAATCGTTGCCCAAGCGTGCCGTCTAGCGCCCGGATCGAAGCCGGTCGTGGGTTCGTCCAGGAACAGTAGATCGGGGTTGCCACAGATGCCGACTGCCACGTCGAGCCGCCGACGCTGACCCCCCGAGAGCTTGCCGACGCGGACCGTCGGTCGGTCGTCGAGGCCCACGAGACGGAGCACCTCGTCGCGATCGCGGGGCTTCGGGTAGTAGCCGCGGTACAGATCGACGACTTCAGCCACTGTCAGGTATGTCTCGACGCCGGCCGACTGAAGGACGATGCCAATGCGCGCACGCATCTGCTCGGGGCGTAGCGCGGGGTCGAAGCCGAACACGGAGACCGTGCCCGAAGTGCGCTCGCGGTAGCCCTCGAGGATCTCGACGGTGGTCGTCTTTCCGGCACCGTTCGGGCCGAGCAGGGCGAAGATCTCGCCCTCGTTGACGGTCAGATCGATGCCCTTGATCGCCTCCAGCTCGCCGTACGACTTACGCAGCTGCTCGACCACGATCGCAGACACGAGTGGGAGCGTACAGCCGATTTTGCAACTGGCAGATAAGCGCGCGTGTTTAACCTGCGTGTGGATGCAGGAGGAACCAGATCAGCTCTGCCAACGGCTGGCCGCGGACGTTGATGAGGCATTTCATGAGCTCGTGGCCACTCACCAGGACCTCGTCTACGGCGTCGCGTTGCGCGTCACGCGTAACGAGGCGACAGCCCAGGATGTCGCCCAGGACGCGCTCGTGCGCGCCTACGGGGCGCTCAAGCGTTACCCGCCAGACCGCGTGCGTGGCATGCGGCTGCGGCCGTGGCTAGCTCGCATCGCGCTCAATGCGGCGCGCAACGAGGTCCGCGGCCGGCGCATGCACGACGATGTCGACGATGCGGCGGCCAATGTCGCATCGCCCGATGACGGGCCACTCTGTCTCGCCGAACGCAATGACGAACGACGCATGTGGGCGGGCCTGCTCCGCCAGCTGCCGGAGCGATACCGGCTCGCAGTTGCGCTGCGCTATGTCGAGGACCTTTCCTATGTGGAGCTGGCGGAGACAGTTGGTCGGCCGTTGGGCAGCGTCAAATCGGATGTCCATCGCGGAACCGCGCTGTTGCGCGCCGCGTACGACGCGGAACAACGCGCGCTGGGCGCGCGGGAGGCAGCTTCATGAAGGTGACACCTGCGGCAGCGACCGCAACTCAGGACACGGATAAGGACGTGGTCGTGGCTCGCGGTCTGGCCACGCTTCGCCAGCGTGCGCCGGTTGGTCTGAGCGACGCCGTGCTGGAGCGCGTCGGCCTGGCCGATGAGTACGTCAAGGTGGATGGTCCGATCGGGCCGCTGTTCATCGCCTATGGCAAACGCGGCATCTCGTTCGTCGAGCGTGCCGACGCAATCGGTGACGAAGGTGCGTTCGAGGAGGCGTTCCGGTCCACGTTTGGCCGCCCTGTGCGGCTCACCAGCAAACCGCCGGAGCAGATCCAGAAGGTCATCGACGCGCGGTTGTGGGGACGCACCTCGAGGTCGGCCGAGGTGCCCGTCGAGCTCGATCAGCTGCCAGACTTCGAGCGCAGCGTGCTGCTCAAGGTGCTCGAGATTCCACGCGGCGAGGTTCGCCCATACGCCTGGGTCGCCGCAGAGCTTGGTCGACCGCTCGCGGTGCGAGCGGTGGGTAACGCCGTGGCTCGCAACCCGATTCCCTTCGTCATTCCGTGCCACCGCGTGGTCAGGTCGGATGGGCGAATCGGCAACTACGGCGCGGGTGGGCCAACTGCCAAACGGGCAGTCCTGGAGTCGGAGGGCGTCGACGTCGACGAGCTCGAGCGACTGCCCAACCGCGGCGTGCGCTTCATGGGCTCCGACTCGACCCACATCTACTGCTACCCGTCGTGTCACAACGCGCGACGGATAACTGATGTGCATCGCGTTCAGCTGCGCTCATCGGACGAGGCGCGCGCCTCCGGCTACAGGGCGTGCAAGGTGTGCCGACCAGTAGATCCGCCGTTCCGCGCCGCCGTGGCGTAGCCTCGGCGGCGCGATGCGCCTCCTCGAGCTCAGCCACCCAATCGTCTCCGGCATGGTCACCGTGCCCGGCTTGCCCGGACCGGTCATTGATGAGTACCTGACCCGCGACGCGTCTCATGAGCGCTACGCACCGGGCACGGAGTTCAGCATCGGCAGGATCTCACTGGTCGCCAATACGGGTACCTATCTCGACACGCCGTTTCACCGCTTCGCGGATGGCTTCGATCTCTCCGGCCTGCCGCTCGAACGTGTTGTCGGCGTCGACGGACTTGTGATCGACCTTGCGCCCGGTGCGCGGTCGTTCACGGCCGATCTCTTCGAAGGGCTCGACCTCCACGGACGAGCGGTTCTGCTCCACACGGGCTGGGACAGGCACTGGGGCACCGACGAGTACGGCAACGGCCAGCATCCTTTCCTGGAACGTGACGGGGCTGTGGCACTCGTCGCGGCCAACGCGTGCCTGGTCGGGATCGATGGCCAGAACATCGATTCAACCTCAGATCTCGCGCGGCCGGCGCACACGTTGCTGCTGGCCGCTGGAATACCCATCGTCGAGCACATGACCGGTCTCGCGCAGCTGCCGCTCGACGGATTTCGCTTCACTGCGGCCCCGCCGCTCGTCGTAGGCATGGGCACATGGCCGGTACGCGCATACGCGGTGATCGAATAGTCAAAGTCGGGCGAGTTGCGGTCGGGTGGATCGGAATCGTCCTGGTTGTCGTTGCCATAAACGTGCTGCTCCCACAGCGATCGGGTCCAATCGCCCTGCTGGAGGCATGGGAGCCACTCGTCGTCCTGACCGCGCTTCTTGCGGCACCGTTCGCGCTGCTCAGCCGCTCGCGGGTCGGATATGCCGTGGTGATCGTGCTCGTCGTCGTCACGCTCGCGCGCTACGGCCCTCAATGGATCTCGATGCCCGGCAACGAGGCGCCACGTCTGTCAGTAGCCGCGTGGAACGTGGAGGCCGGCGACGACGGTGGACAGCGCGTCCTCGCCGGTCTCACCAACGTCAACGCTGAGCTCGTTGGGCTCGAGGAGTTCCAGGCCGGCATGCAGCAGGCGCTGACGAGCGATCCGACACTCAGCGCTCGCTATCCGTACCACGTATTCCTGCCCCACGACGGATCGTTCGGAGCCGCCCTCCTGAGCCGGTATCCAATTATCGAGCAGGCGACATCGGCGCGTCCGTCGTACATCCGGGCCCTGGTGCAGCCAACCGGTTTGGATCACCCGCTCGTGGTCTACGTCGTCCATCCGCAATCACCCCAAATCACGGGGCCAGCCGGGTTGCCCCTGTCAATCGACACCCAGCAGCGCAGCGCCGACCAGAGCGTGATGCGGTCGTTGATTGAAGCCGACCTCGCCGCCGGCCAGACGGTGCTCGTGATGGGTGACCTGAACACGACGGAACGTGAACCAGCATATGGCGATTTCACCGCTGGCCTTCGTGACGCCCACCTCGATGCGGGCACTGGACCCGGGCTCGCGTGGCGGCCGGATGAGCTCAAGGCACTCCCCTTCGGCCTGTTCCGGATCGACTACATCCTCACATCGCCGGACCTGCAGGCCGTGTCATCAACCGTGCGCTGCACGGACCTGAGCGATCACTGCCTGATCTCAGCGACGCTCCACTAGCTCTCGCGCGGCTTCTCTGCCCGGGCAAAAACGACCGGCGCGTGCCACCGAAAGTCGTGCGCTGCCAGTCGCGCCAGCCGCGACCTGACGTTGCGCTCCAACTCGGCGCGTTGCTCGGCCGTCAGGATCTCGACCAGCGATCGCTCGTCGTAGTCGAGCCTGTATGCGACGTATGGGTCGAGCGTCCAGTCGTACTGGAGAACATCCTCGCGCGCAGAGGCCTTGGCAAAGCCCGCGCGCCGAAGCTCGTTTGTAGCCGTCCGACCGGAGACGACATCGCCTGCGTGCGCTTCGTCGGCACCCTCTGGTTCCTCGATCTCCAGGTCGAGAACGGCCTCGTCGAACTCCTCGCCGGGCAGGAACGGCGCGAGCGCGTCGCGGTCGAGCCACGTCAGGTAAGCCACCATGCCCGTCGGAGACAGGACCCTGAGTGCCTCGCCCAGCGCCTCGATCCGATCCGGCACGAGCTGGAGGACGAACGTGGAGATCACAAGGTCGACCGATTCCAACGGAACAGCCAGATTGGCTGCCGGAGCGACCACGAACTCAACACGACCAGCCGGGTCCGTCCCGGATTCGATAAGGCGCGCTCGCGCCAGGTCGAGCATGGCCGACGCGGGCTCCGTGGCCACGAAAGACGCCTGCGGCCAGCGCTTCAGCGCCGCCTGGAGAAGAGAGCCCGTGCCCGTGCCAACCTCGAGTATTCGGGCGCGGCCGCCGCGCCGGATGACGAAACGAACGTAGTCGTCGACGTAGTCGAGCAACCGTTCGCCGGTCGCGCGAAGCACGGGCGCCCAGTAGCGCTCGTAGTCAGCTGCGTCGCGGTCGTAGCGCTCGACGATGGCATTCATCAGGGACGACCGATTGTCTCTCATCGAGCACTGATACCCTCGGCCGCTTGACGGATCCAGCTACGCCGGCCACGACCCGACGATCAGCGGGCCGCCCGTGGTGGATGCTCCTGGGCATCGTCGCCGGCGCGCTGGCGATCGTCGCGCTGGTCGACGCCGGCATCACCTTGCTCTCGCCTGCGCCCGCGCCGACCGCGGTCGTGCCTGCCATGCAGCCTGCGTCTGAGCTCGATCGCACGTGGGGCACGTACCTCGGCGAGCGGGAGTGGGGCACGCCGCGCGAAGCCGTCGGTGACAACGGCTGG
>JBBQEC010000039.1:0-13079 GCA_038320305.1 Candidatus Limnocylindrales bacterium
GGTCGCCTCAACGCAGCGAACGCCGTGAATCTTGTTGGCCACGATCTGTTCGCCCGTGCCACTGCCGCCCAGCACCACGCCGCGCTCGCACTCGCCGGCGGCGACCGCGCGCGCGGCCGGCGCCATGTAGTCGGGGTAGTCGACCGATACAGCGTCGGTTTCCACTCCGAAGTCGACCACCTCGTGACCGTGGCTGGTCAGCCAGTCGGCAATCGGCGCCTTCAAAGGAAAGCCGGCGTGGTCGGTGGCCAGGGCGACGCGCATGGCCAAACCGTAGCATCGGCTATGGTCGGCGGAGTGCTCACCAACTCAATCAAGCTGTTCACGATCCGCGGCATCGAGGTCGGGGTTCACTACAGCTGGCTGATCATATTTGGCCTGCTGACCTGGTCGCTGAGCGTCTACCAGCTCCCGGCCCAGATCGGCCGGTTGCCCGTCCTCGAGTACTGGATCCTGGGCGCGTTCACCGCAATCCTGCTCTTTGTCTCGGTGCTCGTGCATGAGCTCGCCCACTCGTTCGTAGCCAAAGCGCGAGGCCTGAACGCTCGCTCGATCACCCTGTTCATCTTCGGTGGCGTCTCGAACCTGACCGGCGAACCAAAGTCCGCGAAAACTGAGTTTCTGGTCGCGGTGGTTGGGCCGCTGACCAGCTTCGGCCTCGCCGCGCTCGCGTTCGTCGTGGCCAGTCTCGTCGATGAGCGACGTGCAGTGGTCGTGGCGAGCTACCTGGTGTTCATCAACATCAGCCTCGGCGCCTTCAACCTGATCCCTGGCTTCCCACTCGATGGCGGTCGTGTCCTGCGCGCGATCCTGTGGGGCGCAACCCACAATCTGCGCCGCGCGACGCAGTGGGCGGCCAACGCTGGCAAGGTCGTGGCCGTGTTGATGTTTGCCGCAGGACTCTGGCTGTCATTCAACGGCGAGATTGTCAGCGGCGTCTGGCTCGCAGCGATTGCCTGGTTTCTGTACAACGCGGCGTCAGGCAGCATCAAGCAGCTCGCCATCGAGGCGCGCCTTGGCCCCCTTCGCGCTCGCGACATCGCGTTGCCCACCCAGGTAACCGTTCCGCCGGGCATCAGCGTCGCCGAGCTCGTCGAGACCTATATGTTGCCGCACAACCTTCATGCAATCGCAGTGGCCGACGACGCGCGCCTGGTGGGCATCGTCACCGTGGGCGACGTGAAGCTGGTGCCCCTCGACCGCCGCGCGAAAACGAGCGTCGCCGAGATCATGGGTGGCCGCGACGCGCTCTACACCGTGACCGCGGACGGAGGCGCGCTGGACGCAGTCGAGCTGCTCGATGAGCACGACCTTCAGCAGGTCCCCGTGCTTGACGGTGGCCTGCTCGTCGGGATGCTGTCGCGGGCGGACGTCATGCGCCAAGTTCAGATGCGCGAGGCGCTCACGCCCCGCTAGACGTCACTCCGGGCGCCCGCTGGTCTGGCGGTGGCGCTCCTGTGCCGCATCCGCATGGTCGCGTCCATCTGGGCTGGCTTCGGCTTCCTTATCGGCCTCGTCAGCCTCGATGAACGATTGTTCGATCCAGGCCATGACCTCGTCGAGGTTGTCGGTGACGCGGAACAGCTCCAGGTCGACGGGCGCGATCATCCCGTGCTCGAGCACCGTCGACGACAGCCAGTCGATGAGTGGCTGCCAATACGTCGATCCGTACATGATCACCGGGAAATGGTCGATCTTGCCTGTCTGGACGAGCACAAGCGACTCGAACAGCTCGTCGAAGGTGCCGAAGCCGCCGGGAAAAATGACGAAGGCCTGGGCGTACTTGACGAACATCGTCTTGCGCACGAAGAAGTAGCGAAAGTTGAGCCGCACCGTGCAGTACTGGTTGATGTCCTGCTCGTGGGGCAGCTCGATGCCGAGGCCAACGGACACGCCACCTGCTTCGGCGGCGCCCTTGTTGGCGGCCTCCATGATCCCCGGGCCACCGCCGGTGATGACCGTGATGCCCTTGTGCGCGAGGCGTTGGCCAAGAACCTCTGCTGTCCTGTAGGTCGGGTCGTCCGGGCGTGTCCGCGCGGAACCGAAGATGCTGACCGCGACGCCGAGCCGGGCGAGCGTGTCGAAACCCTCGACGAACTCGCCCTCGATGCGCAGCGCCCGCCACGCGTCGCTATCGAGGAAAGTCGTGTCGGCATACGGAGCCGAACGCAAAAGCCTGCGGTCTTCGGTCGGGTGTGACTTCTGGCGGCGTTCTTCCATCATCGACGCGAAGGCAGGGCAGTGAACTCCGGCCAGTTCCACGACTTCGACTCCATGACCAGGCCCTCGATGCCGAGTGTCCAACGGTCCAGTGGCGTGTGCGGCGTGGGACCAGCTGACAAAACCGGGAAATCGTTGGTCGTGTACTGGCCCGGCGGAATGCGTTGTCCGCGCTCAGGCACGCGCCGCCGGCCGACAAATCCTCGTGTGACGAGTGGGTCAGTCATAACGATTCGCACTCTATTCGCGCATGAGCAGCGCGCAAGTGCCGCACTGCATGGTTGACTCCGGCCGCGGTATCGGTATAGTCGCGGCGGTTTCTGAGGGAGATGGAGGATTCTGTTCCAGGTGTACACCGATCGAACGATGACCTGTGCCGACTGCGGCCAGGAGTTCACATTCACTGCCGGTGAGCAGGAGTTTTATGCACAGCGCGGCTTCACCGAGTCGCCCAAGCGCTGCACTTCGTGCCGCCAGATTCGCAAGTCACAGCGCAATCGCTCTGACGGCGCACCCGGCGGCGACAGCTACGGCGGTGGCAACGGCGGCGGCAACGGCGGTTACGGCGACAGCTCGTACTCGTCCGGTGGCCACGGCAACAGCGGCGGCTCTTCGTCGTCCGGCTATTCAGCCAGCGGCGGGTACTCGAGCGGCGGGTATTCGTCATCCGAGCGGCGTTCACGCGAGATGTTCGATGCCGTCTGTGCCAACTGTGGCAAGACCGCGAGCGTGCCGTTCCGGCCGTCGGGCTCGAAGCCTGTCTACTGCAGCGACTGCTTCGAAAGCCGCCGCTAGCCGAAGAGCAACGCGGCCAAGGCATGGTTTCGCGTTGTCCACACATCCAAGATAAGCAGGCAGTAAGTCCGGGCTAAGCCACAGCTAAGCGCCCATTCCTAACCTCTCGGCGTACCGATCGCGGCTTGTGCGGCGTCGGATCCCGTCGAGTAGGTGAATTGAATGGAGAGCCATGCGCGCCGTATCGTTGCCCCGCTTCCTGCAAAGCCTGATCGTCGTACGAGGGGCGCGGATCGTGTTGCTGCTACTAATCGTGGCGTTCGCGCTGCTCGCGTTCGGCGCGACTGGCGTCGCCGCGACGAGCGGCCCGAACTTTGACATCGACAAACCGTTTCGCTGGTAGGTCGCGCCCTCATGGCTCAGGTTGCTGATGGCCTAGATTGAGAGCGTGCCAGACACGCAATCATCATCGCCGCGCACTACATCGGACGGATCGTCCGCGAACGGACCGCGGCACGTGTCCCGAGGGCCGGTTGTCGCCTTGATCGTTGGCGCGACGCTGGCCGTCAGCCTGGTCCTGCTCGGTGCGGCAATCGCCGGCACGCCCGCGCCGACGCCGGGCCCGAGCGAGCAGCCGGGGACGGCCGCGGCGCCGCGCGAGGTCAACGTCATCATGCGCGACTACCACTTCGATCCAACACCGCTGTATCTCTATCCGGGCGAGACGATCCGGCTGAACGTGATCAACGGCGGCATGGTCGATCACGAGCTGGTGCTCGGGGACGCCGCGGTTCAGGATGCCTGGACGGCCGCTGACGCAGTCGCGACGCCGCCCGCCGCCTTTGCGACCGCGCCTCCGGCGAGCGTTGATCCGGGGGTGGGCGGTCTGCGCATCTTCCTGGCCTCGGGCGGCTCAGCGAGCGTCATCTACCAGGTACCAGACACGGGCGCGCTCCAGATGCTCTGCCACATTCCCGGACATCTGGAACGGGGCATGGCCGCGGACGTCGTTCTGGTCGCCCACTGAGCGCAAGGGCGGATCGCCAACTCACGCCCGACAGTCGCTAAGATTGCCCTCTACCTACCCGACCCACAACTCGCCGAGCACCAGGAGAAGACCCGGATGACGTATGTGATCGCCGAACCGTGCATCGACGTCATCGATCAATCGTGCGTTGCTGTCTGCCCGGTCGATTGCATCCATTTCGACTCAGGCACGGATCGCATGCTCTTCATTGATCCTGACGAGTGCATTGACTGCGGTGCCTGTGAGCCCGAATGCCCGGTCAATGCGATCTTCCCGGAGGATTCGCTGCCGCCCGAGTGGGCGCAGTACACCGAGTTGAACATGCGCTGGTTCAAGGACAAGGATTCGGCCAGGGCAACGATCGACGAGTGGAAGCCGCCCGCCTGACCCTCTGACGCGTCGCTAGGAGCGGGCGAACATCGCCCCGGCAATACGGCGCAGGCTGGGCCGAACTCCATACAGCAGCAGTGTCGCGCGAAAGATGCGACTCGTTGCGACAACGGCCAGGATCACGAAGGCTGTCTGGGCCAGTAGCGACAGGCCGACCAGCAGCCACGGGATGCTCGGCGATGACGCGAGCACGGCCAGCATTGCTGCCGGAGCCGTCAGGGGCAGGACGCACAGCAGCACCACGAGCGGCGCACTGGGGTCATTCAGGAAAGCCGGTAACAGCACGATCGGCACGACGGCAATTACGCCGAACACGCTGGCATATTGCTGCGCCTCGCGCGCGCCGGGCGCGAGCGCGCCCACAGCCGCGTAGATCGCCCCATAGGACATGTATCCCAGGGCAAAGAAGACCACTGCAAGCACGAGCGTCAGCGGCGAGATCGTGATGCTCAACGAGAACTGGTTGTTGAGCAGTGGCAGGGCGACGATCGCGGTCGCGACCCAGATCGCAACCTGTGTAAGCCCGGCCGCGCCAAGGCCAAGGACCTTGCCCGCCATCAGCGTCAGTGCCGGGATCGAGCTGAGCAGGATCTCGACGACCCGATTTTCCTTCTCCTCGGTCACGGACTGGAGCAGGTAGCCGCTGGTAATGAAGATGCTCAGCATGAAGATCAATGTGAACAGGTAGGGCACCAGATACGAGCTCAGGATCTGGGCATCAGAGGACTGGCCGCCGGTCGTCCCCTCGTCCTGATACTGGACAGGCGCCAGAAGCTGGGCAACGACCGAGTCGGGCACGCCCGCGGCGCGAATGAGGGATGTGCGCAACAGCAGATCCATTTCGGTCTGCTCCGCGAGCCGGCGCGAGATCTGCAGCTGTGGCCGGCTACCCGCGGATTTGTCTGAGGAAACGACGAGCACCCTGGGCTGGGCGGGCCAGGTGGAGGGCACCACGAAGTAGTCGGGGATCGCCTGGTCGGCGAGCTCCTGGTCGGCGTCCACGCGATCGAGCACCGTGACATTTGGCGTCAGTAGCGGGTCCGACGTGATCGGCACAGATGACTCGTTGACTACGACGATCGGTCCACTCTGGCTCTGGCCCAACGATGTCGAGCTGAAGGCAGAGATTGCGAAGATGAAGCCCATGGCGACAGGCAGCAGCAGCGTCCCGGCAACGAAGCCGCGCCGGCGCACCGTGCGCACGTAGTCGCGTCGCGCCACGAGCACGACCAGGCGCATGAAGTCCGACTTCACGCGGCTCGCTCCGCACGTTCGTCGCCGGCGACGGCACGGACGAAGATCTCTGCCAGGTTGGGGGCCTCGAGCGAGAAGCGCTCGATGATCGCGGGCGTCGCGGCGAGCTCGCGGAATAGATCCTGCGCTGTCTGACCGTCACGCAGCAGGTAGCGGACCGATCCATCGGACGCGGTCACATGGCTGGATGCCTTGAGCGTCGAGACGTCAGTCGGCAGGTCCGTGCCGATCACTTCAACGGCGCCGTCACTGAACGCCCGACGGACCTCGTCGACGCGGCCGTAGAGGAGTCGCCGGCCCTTGTCGATGAGCACGATGCGGTCGCACAGTAGCTGCGCGTCCTCCATGTCGTGCGTGCTCATGATCACCGCAGCGCCGCGGTCGCGCTGCGCGAGGAGCAGATCTTTGAGCAGCGAAGCGTTGACGGGATCGAGGCCGGAGAACGGCTCGTCCACGATGAGCAGGTCGGGCTCATTGATGATCGTGGCCACAAGCTGCGCCTTCTGATGCATGCCGCGCGAGAGCTCGGCGCCCTTCTTGGTCAAGGCGTCGCCCAGCCCGACATCCGTCAGCAGTTTCGTTGCGCGTGCGTGAGCCACGGACATTGACAGTCCGCGCAGGGCGCCGAAGTAGGCCAGCGTCTCCACGACGGGTACGTCGCGATACAGACCGCGGTCCTCGGGCAGGTATCCGATGCGCGCCTGATGCTCAACGCCCGGTCGCTTGCCGAAGACGCTGATCGAGCCCTGATCCGGCCGGATGATGTCCAGGATCATGCGCATCATCGTCGTCTTGCCGGCGCCGTTCGGCCCCAGGAAGCCCAGGATCTCCTTTGGCCCCACATCAAAGGACAGGTCAGCGACGACGTCCGTGGAGCCAAAACGCTTCCACACTCCGTCGACCACGACGGCCTTGTCGTTTGCTGGCACGGGCAATCTCGTCACCTGTGGAGCGTAACGAACATTGGCCGAGCGGCGCCAGAAGAGGCGGCCCCAGGAGGCGCGACGGGCGAGCGGGCCTATCCTGAAGCGGATGCGCATCGTGTCCCTCCTTCCGCCGGCGACCGAGATCTGCTTTGCCCTGGGCCTGGGCGACGAGGTCGTGGGTCGAACCCACGAGTGCGATTACCCGCCGGAGACGGCCGACATACCGGTGTTGACTTCCGATGTCGGTGCGATCGCGGGCGCCACCAGCCGCCAGATCAACGATCGCGTGGCGGCGTCAGTCCATCGCGGCGACTCGATCTATCGGCTCGATGTCGCCGCCCTGGTCAGGGCTGATCCGGACCTGATCCTGACCCAGGAGCTGTGCGACGTGTGCGCGGTTTCGCATCGCGACGTTGTAGAGGCGGTGAAGCTGGCGGGCACCAACTCCGAGATCATCAGCCTCGAGCCGACGAGCATCGAGGGCATCTTCAACTCGATCTCGACCGTCGGCGCATACGCCGAGGCAGAGGACGAAGCCGTCGGCCTGATCGAGCTGCTTCGCGAGCGGCTCGCGCGCATCGAGAACCGCGTGCTCGAACGCCGCCTCGCCGGCGGTGCGCCGCGAAGAGTCGTGGCTCTCGAGTGGATCGACCCGCCGTTCGCGGCCGGGCATTGGGTTCCTGAGCAGGTCCGTCGTGCCGGCGGTTGGGACCTGCTCGGCAGCACGGGCCAGCCAGCGCAGGAAACGACGTGGGAAAGCGTCCGCGACGTTGAGCCGGAAATGCTCGTACTCATGCCGTGCGGCTTCGATGCGCCGCGTACAGCGGAGGAGTGGCACGCCAGTGAGACGCGCAGACCGGCGTGGCTCGATCAGATCGACGCGCTGCGCAACGGCGAGATCTACGCGGTCGACGGCTCGTCGTATTTCAGCCGTCCCGGGCCGCGCGTGATCGACGGAATCGCGCTGCTGGCGGAGATATTCGATCCCGGTACGTTCACGGACGAGGTTCCGGTGGGCGCTTTCTTCCGAGTTACTGCGCTTGGCTGACCGCGCACTCGACGCGACCGTTGCACAGGGCGTTTTCCATGCCTCGTTCAACTGCCTGTGGTGCGGCCGACCCAACACGACGCGGACACCCGACGATCTGGAGGGATGGGCGCAGTTGTGCTCCGACTGCGTTGGCAAGGCGCAGGACAACGAGTTCCTGCGCTATCGACTCCGCGATGGCCTTCAGCGCCGCAACCGAGCGGTTGCGCAGATGGCGCGCGAAGCCGACGAGATGAAGGCGTACTACGGCGCCCGCGCAGGCGAATACGACGAGTTCTACGAGGGCCTGGGTTGGCCGCCAGTCGAGCGCGCGGTCTTCCTGTCCGACCTCGATGCTGCGGCGCTGTGGCTTGATGCGCTGCCCCTTTCGGGCGAGATCGTCGAGCTGGCGGCGGGCACGGGGTGGTGGTCGACACTCTTGGCTCAAAAAGGCGAGCTGTGGATGTACGACGTGGCGGAGGAAGTGCTCGATCGCGCCCGCCAACGTCTCGTAGCCCACGGCCTGCGTGCACACCTCCATCTCCGCGACGCGTGGGCCGAGCCCGATCGCCAGGTTGATGCGCTGTTCTGCGGCGCTTGGCTGACCCATGTGCCCAGCGCTCGGCTGGCCGAGTTCCTGGCCATCTGTCGGCGCTGGCTCAAGCCCGGCGGCACGTTTGCGTTCATCGACGAGGCCGGCGGCTGGGGCTTCACGCCAACGGTCGATGAGCACCAGCTGCGCAAGCTCAAAGACGGCCGCGAGTTTTCGATCATCAAGGTCTACTACGAGCCCGAGGATCTCGACGCCGCGCTGCGAGCGGCTGGTTTCAGCGATATCGAGGTGCACAAGACATCGCGCTTCCTGATCCTGGGTCAGGCGCGCGCGTGAGCGACGTGATGACGCTCGACCATTACGGTCGCATCACTAGCCTCGTGGTTTCTCGGCGCGGTGAGGTCGTCCACGAGCAGTACCTGGACGGTGAGGAGAATTCCCTTCGCAACACGCGGTCGTGCACGAAGACTGTCCTGGGCGTGCTCGTGGGAATCGCGATCGAGCGGCACGTGATGCGCGGAGTTGACGTCACTTTGGGCGAGCTTCTCAAAGGCCGGCCAATGGACACCACTAAAGCCGCGATCACCGTCGAGCAGCTGCTGACCATGCAGTCGCCCCTCGCATGCAATGACTCCGACGAAATGTCGCCCGGGAATGGAGACCTCATGTACCCGACCAGGGACTGGGGCCAATTCGCGCTCGACCTGCCTCTGCGCCGCGATGCAGGATTCAGCTACTGCACGGCCGGTGTCGTACTGCTTGGGATCGTCGTCGCCGCAGCGCTGGGAGAGCGACTATCGGCATTCGCCCGGCGGGAGCTATTTTCGGCCGCCGGCATCGATCGCTTCGACTGGCCCATCACGCCCCTGGCGAGGACTCAGCGGCAGGAGGCCTGCTGCTGACGAGCCGGGAGCTACTGGAGCTTGGCAGGCGCTACCTGGAAGGCGGACGAGGGGTCGTGCCACAGCCGTGGATCGACGCGTCGACGCGAGCGCACACACGCATCGACGCTCGGACGGAATACGGATATTTCTGGTGGCTCCGCTCGTTCGGCGGACATTCCTCGTACTACATGAGCGGCATGGGCGGCAACCGGGTCCACGTCTTTCCCGACCTCGAGCTCGTGACCGTGATCACGACGACGAACTTCGATGTCGCCGCTGCGCACGACATCACGGATCGGCTGCTCGTTGACGAGGTGCTTGATCGCTATGGCTGAGCCCGACAATGGATGAGCGGCAGGCAAGCGACTCGCAGCTCCGCGACTACTATGCGGCCCGCGCACCCGAGTTCGACAACTGGTACCTGCGCCGGGGCCGATACAGCCACGGACCACTTGCCGATGCTGCCTGGACAGCGGACCTTGCGGCGGCCGCGGCATGGCTCGATGCGTTGCCGTTGGGCGGCGAGATCGTTGAGCTGGCAGCGGGCACCGGATGGTGGTCGGAGCGACTCGCGGGCAAGGGAAATCTGTGGGCCTATGACGCGACCGAGGAGCCGTTGCGCATCTGTCGCGAGAGATTGGGCGAGCATGGCCTCACGGCGCACGTGGAGCTGCGCGATGCGTGGGCCGAGCCGGATCGGCGGGTCGATACGCTCTTCTGCGGCTTCTGGCTGAGCCACGTCCCGCGCGCTCGATTCGCGGAGTTCCTGTCTCTTTGCCGTCAGTGGCTCAAACCGGGTGGCACGTTGGCCTTCATCGACTCGCGTCGCGATCCCGAGTCGAGCGCGCGCAACCATCCGACACCCGCCGACGACCTGTCTGTCAGGCGGCTCGATGACGGCCGTGAATTCACCATCGTCAAGGTCTTCTATGAGCCCGCTGAGCTCGAGGAGGCGCTCGTGCAGGCCGGCTTCGAGCCGGTGCACGTGATTGCCACGCCACGTTTCTTCGTGCTTGGTGTGGCCCGTGCCGACGATATCGGCATATCGGTCCCGGGGGAGGCCTAAGCCAGCTGCGCTGGTTCCGGCGCCTGTGGGCACGAAATCTGCTGCACGACATTGCCGCGGACCGGCGGCCTTTGTGCCTTCGTGACCCCCGGTTATGCCGATGTGGCTGGCATCTCGGCCCGCAGGAACACGACCAGTGACAGAGTCGCGGCCGGTGCCCTCTAGACTCCGGGGCATGTCGCTGAAGGGCACGACGATTGCCACGGTCGGCTCAGGCGTCATGGCGGAGGCCATGATCGCCGGGCTGTTGCGCGGCAAACAGGTCGCAGCCGGCCAGATCATTGCCAGCCATCCACGTGCGGATCGGCGCAATGAGCTGGTATCGACGTATGGCATCGGCGCGGTCGAGGACAATGCCACGGCCGTTGCCAAGGCGGACGTCATTGTTCTTGCGATCAAGCCGCAGATGCTGGCCCGCGTCGGACGCGACCTGCGTGGCCAGCTGCGCGACGGCCAGCTCGTGATCAGCGTCATCGCCGGCGCCACGACGAAGGCCCTGGCCAACGCCCTCGGCCACCGTCAGGTCGTGCGCAGCATGCCCAACACCCCGGCGCAGCTGGGCAAGGGAATGACCGTCTGGTACGCGACGCCAGAGGTGTCCGCGACTCAGCGCGAGCAGGCCAGGGTCCTGCTCCGCGCCCTGGGCGAGCAGCTCGAGGTCGACGACGAGAAGCTCGTGGCGATGGCCACGGCCGTCAGCGGCACGGGTCCCACGTATGTCTTTCTGGTCATGGAGGCGCTCATCGACGCTGCCGTCCACCTGGGTTTCCCGCGTCACATCGCACACGACCTGGTCATCGAGACGCTCGAGGGCAGCACGTTGTTCGCCAAGTCGAGCGGCATGCATCCTGCGCAGCTGCGCAACATGGTCACCTCGCCCGGCGGCACCAGTGCGGCGGCCCTTCATGAGCTCGAGTCGGGTCGCCTCAGGACGGTTCTGTCGGAGGCCGTTTGGGCTGCCTACCGACGAACCGAGGAATTGGGCCGAAATCTCGAGGCAGACACTGCCGAGTGACGCTCATACTCATCAACAGTGCGCGTTGAGCTTCTGACCACCCAGGACTGTCCGCACGCCGAGCGGGCAGAGTCCATCGTTCGCGCCGCGCTCGCCAACAATGGCGACAGCCCGGATATCGAACGGGTCTACGTCGGCGACATCGACGACGCAGCCGGCCTTGGCTTTCGCGGCTCACCCACGCTGCGCATTGACGGCATGGACGTGGTCCGGCCGCCTGCGACGCTGCCGATCAACGTCGGCTGTCGGCAGTATCTGCAGCCCGATGGCTCGCTCGACGGCGTCATCCCGGCCGAGACGATCAACGCGGAAGTGGAGCGGCGGCGTGAGGCCGAGCTGCGCGAACGAGCCACGCATCAGGGCATCCGGCAGGTACCGGCGAAGACGTCGCGTGCCGTTTTTCTGTGGGCCTCACACCGCCGCGCGCTGGGCAGCGTCGCGACCGCGATCCCGATCACTCGGCGGATGGTCAGGCGCTTCGTCGCCGGTGACTCGCTCGCGGATGCCCTCGCGGCGCTCGGGGCACTGCACGACCAGGGCATGCGCTGGACTGTCGACGTCTTGGGCGAATCGGTTGACTCGACGACTGCCGCCACGGCGTCGGCGGACAGCTACCTGGCAACGCTCGACGCCCTCGCCGAGCGCGGTCTCGAGGCCAACGTTTCGATGAAGCTGACCCAGATGGGTCTCGAGATCGACCCCGACTTCTGCCTTCAGAACGTTCGCCGCGTGGTCGCCCGCGCGCAGGAAATCGGTGCCTTCGTGCGCGTCGACATGGAGGACCACACGAAGACCGACAAGACGCTGGCTATTGCTCGCGCACTGCACGATGACTACGCCGACGTTGGTGTCGTGATTCAGTCATATCTGCGCCGTTCTGCGGACGACATCGATCGACTCATCGACGAGCAGATGCGCGTTCGGCTGTGCAAGGGCGCCTATGACGAGCCGGGCTCAGTCGCGTTCCCGTCCAAGCAGGAGGTCGACGACAGCTACCGCGATCTGATGGAGAAGCTGCTCCTCGGCGGCCGCTACCCGGCCCTGGCGACCCACGACGAGGCGTTGATCGACCACGCCATCGACTTCGTCCGCGAACACGGCATCGGACCGGAGCGCTTCGAGTTCCAGATGCTCTATGGCGTACGCCGCGACCTGCATGAGCGGCTCGTCGCCGAGGGTTGGACAGTGCGCGTCTATGTGCCCTACGGCACCGAGTGGTATCCGTACTACATGCGGCGTATGGCGGAGAGGCCGCAGAACGTCTTCTTCATCCTGGCCAGCGTCATGAACGAGGGCCGCGGCAAGAAGGCTTGACGCCCGCGCTCCTCGGATCAATGCTGGCCGTTCTGGCGCACCCATCGGCGCGTTCGGACCCTTGTCGAAGCCGAGCGAGGTGAGCAGCTCCGGAGACGTCATCAGCGTCTCCTGAACGATCGAGTTCATCACCGCCGTGAAGGCGGCCGAGGCCGTTCCGGCCTGGGGCTTGGCGATGACCTGGCCGGCGGCCATCAGGCTGGCTCCGGCGGCGGCGGTGAACATCAGGCGGCGGCGGTCGATCATGGCGGGCTCCCGAAAACAACGAGCCGCATTGGTCACCAACCGCGCCGCCTGGACAAGCGCTCTGTCGTTACAAATCCGTCAGGCGGACCAGCCGCCGGGCGAATGGTGGCTCCAGGGCGTCACGACGTCCGTCGAACGGCGCCGCGCCGCCGACGTCCGGGTACGGCGCCGGGGAAATCCGTCGAGGACGGCCACGACGACAGCCAGCCATCCCCACGCGGTTTCCTTATGTTTATGATGGATCTCTTCCATGGCGGTGTCCCTTGCCGATTGCCTTTGATATTGGACATATCGGCTTGACAATCCCTGTTCGCAAACCAGTAGTATGACGGGTTCCCCCTAGGTGTCCTTATGCCTGATCCGCTTGCCGGCCTCCCCCTTTCGTCGATCCGCGTGTTCGAGGCGGCGGCGCGTCTGAACAG
>JBBQEC010000040.1:0-12964 GCA_038320305.1 Candidatus Limnocylindrales bacterium
GATCTCGGCCCCGCCGAACGCCAGCCGCTCATCCTGGCCAAGCTGGAGATGCTCAACCCGGGCGGCTCCGTCAAGGACCGCATCGGCCTGCCGATGATCGAGGCCGCCGAGCGCGACGGCCTGCTCCGCCCGGGCGGGACGATCATCGAGCCGACGAGCGGCAACACCGGCCACGGCCTGGCCATCGCGGCCGCCATCAAGGGCTATCGCTGCATCTTCGTGATGGCCGACAAGCAATCGGTGGAGAAGCAGGCGCTGCTCCGCGCGTATGGCGCGGAAGTCGTGCTCTGTCCGACGAACGTCCCGCCCGAATCGCCGGAGTCGTACTACTCCGTCGCCCATCGCCTGGCGCGTGACATCCCCGGCGCCTACCAGCCC
This sequence comes from Candidatus Limnocylindrales bacterium, assembly GCA_038320305.1. Taxonomy (GTDB): domain Bacteria; phylum Chloroflexota; class Limnocylindria; order Limnocylindrales; family CSP1-4; genus JALYGJ01. The sequence continues at coordinate 379 of JBBQEC010000040.1, forward strand.
GACCAGTACCACAACATGGAGAACCCGATCGCCCACGAGCGGACGACCGGCCCGGAGATCTGGGAGCAGACGGATGGACGCGTCACGCACGTCGTGGTCTCGGTCGGGACGGGCGGCACGGTCAGCGGTATCGCGCACCACCTGAAGTCGAAGAACCCGCTGATCCAGATTGTCGGCGCGGATCCCGAAGGCAGCGTGCTGTCCGGCGACACGGCGCGGCCATACCTGACCGAGGGCATCGGCGAGGACTTCTTCCCGGGCACCTACGACCCGGCTGTCGTCGACCGATGGGTGCGCGTCTCGGACGCCGACGCCTTCGCGGCGGCGCGGCGACTGACGCGCGAGGAGGGCATCCTCTCGGGCGAGTCGTGCGGCACGGCGCTCGTCGCGGCGTTGACCGTGGCCGCGGAATTGACCGCCACCGGCCGCGGCCACGAATCGCTCATGGTCGTGCTGCTTCCCGACGGCGGCCGCTCGTATCTGTCCAAGCTCTACAACGACGAATGGATGCGGGTCAACGGCTTGCTTAGCTCGTCGACGAGCGCCAGCCGCGTCGCGGATGTGTTGAGCAACGGACATCGCCGACGCGACGTCCCGACCGTCGTCCTCGCCCGGACGACGGATCGCGTCGGTGCGGCGATCGATCAGCTGCAGCTCCATGGCATCTCGCAGATGCCGGTATCGGAGGCGGCCGATGGCGACGCGATCGAGGCGGTCGTCGGCAGCGTGACCGAGAAGGGACTGCTTGATCGGACGTACCGCGATCCGCTGGTCGTGCAGCGCACGGTGGGCGAAGTGATGGACAAGCCACTGCCAACGATCGACGCACCTGAGTCGCTCGATGACGCCTTCACGCTGCTGTCAGGCGGCGCGCAGGCACTCGTCGTCGTTGAGCGAGGGCGCGCCACCGCCGTCGTCACCAAGCTAGACCTGCTCGAGTTTCTGGCGCACAACGCGCGCCACGACTGACAGGAAGGAGCCCTGATGAAGCCACACGTGGTCACCGCCCCCTCGATGCCCGCGACGGTCGGCCCCTATTCGCATGCTGTCCGGATGGGCGATCTGTTGTTCGTATCAGGCCAGCCGGGCATAGACCCCGCAACAGGTGTCGTGCCCGACGGAGGCTTCGAGGCCGAGGCGCGCCAGGCACTCGCCAACCTGGCCAATGTGCTCGAGGCGGCGGGCAGCAGTTTGCGGCTGGTTGCCAAGGTCACGGTCTTCCTGGCTGATGCCTCACTTTTCACGCAGATGAACGCCGTGTTCAGCGAGTTCTTTCCGATCGATCCACCGGCGCGGTCGACGCCGATCGTCGCCCTTCCGCGTGGCCTGCGCATCTCGATCGAGGCGATTGCCGGCGTTGAGGGGAGCTGACCTGGAGCCAACCGATGAGCTCATTCCCACGGAGCACCTCGAGCTTGTGCTCATGCCTATCGCGTTCATGGAGGCGCTGCAACGGCACGACATCGAGACCGCGTCGCGCGAGATCGCCGCGACGGTCGACGTGTGGATGGCCGATGAGCTCCAGGACTTCCTGAACTACAGGCTCGGCCAGGTCCGTGAAGACCCCTCAATCCGTGGCTGGCTGGGGCGCGTCATGGTACTGACGGACGAGAACGGCACGCGCCGTGGCATCGGTTCGATCGGCTTCCATGGCCCGCCGGAAGAGGGCAAGCTGGAGATCGGCTACAGCGTCGCCCCGGGGTACCGAAGACGCGGCTTCGCGCGCGAAGCGGCGACCGCCATGTACTGCTGGGCGCACGACACGCATGGCATCTCGACGTTCGTCGCCGCCGTCTCGCCCGACAACATCGCCTCGCTCAACCTGATCGAGGAGTACGGCTACACGATCATCGGCGAGCAGATGGACGAGATCGACGGCCTGGAGCTCGTGTTCGAAATGCACTGGCCGGGGGAGGGATCCAGCGGTGCCGACGCCGAGTTAGTTTTGGCACCCGCCTAGGTCGCCCGCTGGGGCGACGAGTTCGTGCCTAGGGTCGCTCGTTGCCGTGCTTGAAGTGACCGGTGGCGCGGGCCATGAGGTGCTGGAGAGCCTCGTCATGGGCGCGCTCGGCGCGGGCGACGAAGCGCTCGGCATCGCGGCCGCCAAGGGTGGTGACAACCTTGCCACGGAACTCGATGCGGACACGGCCGTCCTTGGTGGCGGTGTAGGCAAAGTCGCCGAGGCTCACGAGAGATCGCCCGAGGGTGCCGGCTTCAACCGGATCGCACAGCTGGGCGTCATCACAGGTCGCCGCGCCGGAGGGCAGGTCGCGGACGGGTCATCGCGCCGCCAGCTCGTCACTGCCGTTCCGGCGAGCCTTCATCGATGACACGAATCCCTCACCTGGAGGCGCCGTCAGGGCCAGTGCCATGACTAGTGGCCAGAGGCACATCGCGACAAGGAACATCGGACCCCCAATCGAGAAGCCGGTCAGGAACGAGAACGCGCTCATGACCACCATCGCCAACCAGACGACCAACCAGAACCTTACGAACGTGGCGATCCCGATGACAAGTCCGAATGCGATCGGGGCCAGGCCCCACGGCGTGGGTTCGTAGGTGATCGCCAGCAGGCCGCTCGCAACTACCGACCCCGACTCGTAAGCGAGTCCGCGAAGGAGCAAGTCAAATCCGTACCAAACCAGTAGTCCGCACAAGGCGACGACCCCCAGGAAGGCCGCCACTCTCATGGCACTCTTGACCACCGAAAGATGAGTTGATCGTGCCTTAACCCAGCCAGGGCAGCGGCAGCTTGACCGGAATGATCACGTTCAGGAACAGGCCAAGGGTCAGCAGGCCGCCCGCCAGGCGCGTGTGGCGGAAGGCGAAGGCTACGAACCAGAGCGGCCAGCCGTGCGGCGGATACCAGGCAGGCTTCTCTGCGGGCTTGGGCTGGTTGTAGACCTTGAGCACACCCCACAGGGTCGGAACTGCGAACACAGACAGCAGCACCCACGGCCCGACCCATCCGACCAGGACGGTGATCAGGATCAACGGGTAGAAGGCAACCATCAGGATCTGACCGGCGCGCCGCGCGCGGTGCTCGCCCAGGATCACGGGCACGGTTCGAATTCCGAGCGCGGTGTCGGGGACGATCTTGTCGATGTGCTTGCCGAACAGGACGCTCGTCACGACGAGCGAGTAGGGGATCGAGAAGACCAGGATCCAGAGCGGCACAGTGCCGGTCGCGACGAGGTAAGTGCCGCCGATCATCAGCGGCCCCCAGGTCAGGAACACGTCCAGCTCACCCAGGCCGTGGCGCTTCAGATTGAACGGTGGCGCGACGTAGAAGACGCTCAGGAACAGGCCGGCAAGGGCAAAGGCAATGACAAGCAGCGGCTGCGCGTTGACCGCGGCCAGACCCAGCATGATCAGACCGTCAACCAAGGTGATGGCCAGGATCGCGTTGCGCAGCCCCGCGCGCGTGATCCAGCCGCTCAACACGGGATGTGGCGCGTAGAGCGCGCGCACGTAGCCTTCTGTGTCGACGCCTTGGCTCATGTCGAAGAAGTCGTTGATCAGGTTGTTCGCCGCGTGGGCCAGGACCAGGCCGATGACCGCGACGACGACGGCAACGTAGTTGATGGCAATGGCTGTCTCGCGCGACGCCTCGACGGCGAGCAGCAAGCCGATCATGCCCGACCAGAGCGTCATCGGAATGACCGCGGCACGGGTCATCACGAGCCACTTGCCAACCGGGTCGAGTGGCAGGACGAGCGGCGGATTGGCCGTCTGCATGATCTCGGACCAGGCGAAGAGTCGGGTGCGCAGGGTCAGCGGCTGGGCGGGAGCCTCGACGGGAGTTTCTTGAGCGGGAGTGGCTGTGGTCATGGCTCGAAGCCTAGCACTGGAAAGTCGGTATGTCCAGATACCAAGTTTGTTTCAGACCACGGGTCAGCGGGCGATCTCGCGGGTTGCTTGCTCCTCCGGGATCGCAGTCGGGCGGCTCCCGACGACACTGAATCGCGGCTGAGGTTGACGAACGCGATGCCCAGGATCACCAATCCCGTGCCCAGCACCAGGCCCTGCTGGATCGGTTCCTTGAGCACGATGAAACCGAGAGCGATGCCCCAGATCGGCAGCAGATAGGCCACGAGCGAGGTGCGCGTCGGACCCCAGGCCCCGATGAGTCGGAAGAACGCCAGGTACGCAAGGCCAGACCCGAAGACACCGAGCCATAGCACTGAGAAGAAGGCCTCCGGGGGGAGGCTGCCGATCTCGGTCAGCGGGTTCTCCAGGAAGACGGAGCCGATGAGGGCCATGAGCATCGCGAAGCTGACCTCGATGAACGCGGGCACCATCGGGCGCATGCCGGTTATGTACTTGCGGGCGAAGACGCCGCCGAAGCCATAGGAGATGGCTGCCGCGACGAGCACAAGTTGCGGCGTCAGGTCTGTCTGACCGATCTGCGCTGGATCGAAGCCCATCAGCACGGCCACGCCAATGAGACCGACGACGACGCCGGCGATCTTCGCCGGCGTGATCCGGTCGTGGAGCATGATCGCGGCGAATGGGATCGTGAACAGCGGCACGGGCGCGGTCAAAGTCGCTGCCAGTGCCGACGGGACGTTCTGCTCGGCGATCGTGATCAGCACGAAAGGCAGCGCGATCGCGAAGAAAGCCAGGATCGCGATCTTCACGTACATGCGCGGATCGCGCGGCAACTGCTCCTTCGCGAAGAAGACGACCGTCCCGAGCAGGATGCTGCCGACGAGCAGTCGGAGTGTCACGAGCGTGAATGGAGTCAGTCCGTTGTCGACGCCGATCTTGATGAACAGGTAGCTGCTGCCCCAGAAGAATCCCAAGGCAACGAAGATCAGCCACAGCTTTCTCTGGTTATTTGCCGGGTTCACGCTCATCTAACCCGCTGAGTCTCGCATCGGTTGCGAATTCGGGAGTAAGTGGTCGATAAGTATCCGAGCGGATGCTGTGGCCATGTCCGACCAGCGCGTTGGAGCCGCATTTCGCGCCGTACGATTGCGCCGCAGCTGGCGCCAGCTCGACGTCGCCTCCCGCGCCGGCGTCTCCCGCGCGCTCGTTTCGTTGATCGAGCGCGGCCACCTCGGGTCGCTCGCGGTCGATTCATTGCGACGCGTTGGAGACGTTCTCGAGATTCGCATTGATTTGGTGACACGCTGGCGCGGCGAACTCGACCGGATGCTGAACTCAGGGCACTCCGCGCTCGCCGAAGCGGTCACGATTTGGTTGAGGTCAAACGGCTGGGTCGTGGCGCCGGAGGTCTCGTTTGCCATCGCCGGCGAGCGTGGCTTCATAGATCTGCTCGCGTGGCACGCGGCAACACGCACGCTGCTGGTCATTGAGCTCAAGACACTGATCGTCGATATCCAAGAGCTCATCGGGGTCACTCACCGGAAGACGCGTCTCGCGCGTGGGATCGGCGCCGATCGAGGATGGAGCCCGTTGAATGTTGCAACGCTTGTCGTCGTAGCCGAAAGCGGCACCAATCGTCGACGCGTTGCGGCGCACGCAGCCGTACTCAAGAGCGCCTATCCGGTGGACGGTCGTTCGGTACGAGGCTGGGTCCGCCGACCGATCGGCGACGTTGCCGGCCTCATGTTCTACGCCTATGCCAATCGGATTAGCGCTATCTCAAACGTTGCGGGCCGTCAGCGGGTTAGGCGGGTCAATCCACGCTCAGACACGGGTGGAAATGGCGCCTAGCTCGCTGCCGAGTCATCCGTTTCGTTGCTTGTGCTATCCGGAGTAGCGCTAGCGCAACAACAGGTGACATGAAAGGGAAAGATCGCTACAGCAGGCCGGTACTAACGATTGTTAGGCAGAGACATGGCAAGCCGTCGTACAATCGACGGCAGACGAACTGCGTAAGCCGACTCCCGGGCCCTCGCACTTGACCGCCACCGACAGGACGGCTCGAGCGAGACATCCCGGGCACGCGCGGCCGGTCCGCCAGATGGAAGTGCGTGTGCGCCACGGAGCGCACCCAACCACTGAGCAAGGAGAACCGGCGCGTGGCAACCACACTCGACAAACCCGTCAATACCACCGCGACGACGAAAGGCTTCGTCCGTCGCGCCAGTGACATGCCTCTTCTCGGGAAGAAGCGCTACGCAAACCTTCCGCCCGCAGCGCTCTATGAGCACGCCATCAGTGATGACGAGGGCCTCCTCGCCGCCGACGGTCCACTCGTCGTCCGCACAGGCAAGCACACCGGCCGCTCGCCAAAGGACAAGTTCATCGTCGACGAGGCGGACGCGCGCGATGGCGTCTGGTGGGGTGGCTTCAATACTCCCATCTCTCAAGAGAAATACGACGCGCTAAGGCAACGCTTCATCGACCACATGAACTCACGCGCGGTCTACGTCCAGGACGCCTTCGTCGGTGCCGACCCGCGCTATCGGCGCAGCGTCCGTGCCTACACGGAAACGGCTTGGGCGAGCCTGTTCGTCGACAACCTCTTCATCCGCCCAACGGAGGATGATCTCGAGGACTTCACGCCCAATTTCACGATCATCGATGCGCCTTCGTTCAAGGCTGATCCTGAGCGCGATGGGACGCGCAGCGAGACCGTGATCCTGGTGAACCTCGACAAGCAGGAGATCCTGATTGGGGGCACCGAGTACGCCGGCGAGATCAAGAAGGGTGCCTTCGGCATCATGAATTACCGCCTTCCAGCGGAGGGCGTGCTGCCCATGCACAGCAGCGTCAACGTGGGCCGCGATGGCGACGTGGCGGTCTTCTTCGGCCTCAGCGGCACGGGTAAGACGACGCTCAGCGCGGACCCGGAGCGCATCCTGATCGGTGATGACGAGCACGGCTGGAGCGACGAGGGCGTCTTCAACTTCGAGGGCGGCTGCTACGCCAAGACCATTCGCCTGAGCCACATTTACGAGCCGGACATCTATTCGACGACGCGCCGCTTCGGCACACTTCTCGAGAACGTCGCGATCGATCCTGACACGCGCGAGCTCGATCTCGACTCAGAGGAGCTGACCGAGAACACCCGCGGTGCCTTCCCGCTCAACTTCATCAGCAACAGCTCAGAGCTGGGCATGGCCGGCCACCCGTCCACGATCGTGTTCTTGACTGCGGATGCCTTCGGCGTCCTGCCACCGATCGCCAAGCTCACCCCCGACCAGGCGATGTACCACTTCATCAGCGGCTACACGGCCAAGCTCGCCGGCACGGAAGTGGGCGTCAAGGAGCCCACAGCGACCTTCTCGACCTGCTTCGGTGCGCCATTCATGCCCCGTCATCCGTCCGTCTATGCGGACATGTTGGGCGAGCGCATGAAACGCTTCGATGTCCCGGTTTGGCTCATCAACACGGGTTGGACAGGCGGCCCTTATGGCGAGGGCGAGCGAATGAACATCACGTGGACGCGCCAGATGGTCCGCGCCGCACTCGGTGGCAAGCTCGACGAGATCGAGACCCGGACGGATCCGCTCTTCGGCTTTGAGGTACCCGTGCGCTGCCCCGAGGTCCCAACGGAGGTCCTCTGGCCGCGCGATACGTGGGCCGACAAGAAGGCCTATGACGCGCGGGCACGACAGCTGGCAAGCATGTTCGTCGAGAACTTCAAGCAGTTCGAGGATCGCGTGAGCGACTCCGTTCGCGCGGCCGGCCCCCGTCATTCCTAGCCGGGTGGTGGAGGAGGCAGCCTGGCGGAGACGATTTCGGGCTGCACGAACGACACTGCCGGTTTGGGCGACTGACGCGCCCGACCGACTTCTCTACGGCTCGAACGAGTCGGGCACGTGGGAGCTGTACTCGTGGAATCGGACGACCGACGAGAAGCGCCAGGTAACGCAGCGTCGAGAAGGCACGACCAGCGGAGCGATAGATCGTTCCGGAGAGCACATCTGCTGGTTCGACGACACGGATGGCGACGAGTTCGGACGGTGGATGATTCAACCGTTCAGCGGCGGCGAAGCTCGCGCCGTTGGTCTTGAGCGTGCCTATGACGCAGGCCTCGAGCTTGGTCACGGTCTCGCGGTCGTGGGTCGAACGACGGATGAAGCCACTTTCATTCACGTGCTGCGCCTTGGTGGAGAGGCCAGGACGATCTACCAACATGCCGAGCAGGCGTGGCTCGGCGGTCTGTCGGCCAACGAATCGATGCTCTGCATACACCACTCCGAGCACGGCGACAGCCGACACATGGCCCTGCGCGTGCTTGACCTCGATGGCAAAACGGTGGGCGAGCTCGCAGACGGCGAAGGCCTGGGCCTCGAGTCGCGCGGTTTCTCACAGATCGCCGATGACGAGCGCGTTCTCGTCCTCCACGAACGGGATGACAGCAAACGAGCGCTGATCTGGTGGCCAACCAGCGGCAAGACCCAGGTTCTGACGGTTGACCTGCCCGGCGACGTCGATGTGTCGTGGTACCCCGACGGCAAATCGATTGGCGTTGTCCGCGAGCATGCCGGCCGTTCGCAGCTGTACCGGCTGGAGCTCGAGTCACAGCGTTTGACGGAGATCCCCACAACCCCGGGCACGATCGCCGCCGCCTCAGTTCGACCCGACGGCCAGATTTGGTACCAGTGGAGCGACGCGATGACATCGCCCGAGATCCGCTCGATCGACGCGGACGGGCGAGATGGCGGCGTCCTTTTGCGGGCGCACGGCGAGAATGCGCCGGCGGGCGTGAAGTACACGGACCTATGGGTCGGCGACGTCCATGCGCTCATTGCCGAGCCTGTCGCCGGCCGCGGTCCCAGGCCTACGATCTTCGTCATCCACGGTGGCCCCGAAGCGCACGATCGTGACACTTTTTCGCCACCCATTCAGGCTTGGGTCGACCACGGTCTGGCCGTGGTCCAGGTCAACTACCGTGGCTCGACCGGCTACGGACGAGCATGGCGCGACTCGATCACGGGCAACCCCGGGCTGACCGAGCTCGAGGACATTGCTGCGGTATGGCAGCGCGTCGTCGACGAAGGCATTGCCGACCGCGAGCGGGTCGTGCTGCACGGAAACTCATGGGGCGGTTACCTGACGCTGCTCGGCTTGGGCCTTCAGCCCAGGCTGTGGGCACTCGGCGTCGCTGGCGTGCCCGTGGCCGACTACGTTGCGGCATTCGAAGACGAGATGGATCCGTTAAAGGCGTATGACCGTGCATTGTTCGGCGCGACGCCCCAGGAGGATCCGCAGCGATACATCGACCGTTCACCGCTGACTTTCGCGGAGCACGTCAGCGCGCGCATCATGATCCTGGCCGGCGAAAACGATCCGCGCTGTCCGATCCGCCAGATCGACAACTACATCGCGCGCCTTGAAGAGCTCGACCGGCCGCACGAAGTCCTGCGCTTCGAGGCCGGCCACGGTTCGCAGCGAATGGACGAGCGCATCCGCCAGCAGGAAGAGATGCTCGATTTCGTCGCCCGCCACCTCGGCACGACCGCGCCGCTCTAGCCAATACCCGGCTGCGAGGCTTTTGCGCCGGCCAATCTGAAGACGCGACCAGCCGCCACGTAGTCTTGGGGCGTGTCCAGCCTGCCGCGTGGAACGGTCGCGTTCCTCATGTCCGATATTGAGGGCTCCACGCGCCTCGTAGCCGCAGCAGGCGATCGCTTCGCGGCGCTGCTCGACAGGCACTTCGCGATCATGCGGGCGGCCATCGAGGCGCAGTCGGGAACGATCGTGTCGACCGAGGGCGACTCGGTCTTCGCAGTGCTGCCAACTGCTCGTGCCGCAATCAGCGCCGCGATCGCGGCCCAGCGCGGGCTCACCGAAGAGCCGTGGCCGGAGGGTCTGGAGCTGCGCGTCCGCATTGGCATACATGTCGGCAAGGCAGTCTTCGGCGGCCGCGACTACACAGGCATCGACGTCCATCGCGCGGCCCGGATCATGGCCACCGCATGGGGCGGTGAGATCGTGGTGTCGGAGGCGACGAGGTCGCTCGTCGGCGACACGCTTGGCGCCGATGTCACGGTGCGCGACCTGGGATTTCACTCGCTGCGCGACATCGCCGACCTGGAGCATCTTTACCAAATCATCGCGCCAGATCTGCGGGCGGAGTTTCCGCCGCCGCGGACGGAGTCCGCGGCGGCGCCCACGAACCTGCCAACGCCACTGACTCGTTTCGTAGGGCGTGCCCACGAGCTCGCCGAGATTGGCCAACTGCTTACTGCTGAGCGCCTCATAACCCTGACGGGGCCGGGTGGCACGGGCAAGACGCGACTCGCCATCGAGGCCGGCCGCGGCGCGCTGACGAATTTCTCCTCTGGCGTCTTCTTCGTGGCCCTCGACACTGTGCGCGATCCGGATCTCGTGGTTCCGCAGATAGCCCAGACGCTGGGACTCGTCGAGGACGCAGCTCGTCCGATCGCCGACACGCTCGCTGCGTATTTCGCGGGCAAGCGGCTGTTGCTCATCCTGGACAACCTGGAACAGGTCATCAGTGCCGCGCCGCAGATCGCCGCTCTGGTCGGCGCCACACCGTCGCTGGTCATCCTGGGCTCCAGCCGCGAGTCGCTCGGGGTCGCCGGAGAACGCGTCTATCCGGTGCCGACGCTGACGCTGCCTTCCGAGCCGGGCAACCCGACGGCGGCCCAGGTAGCCGGGTTGGAGGCCGTCGAGCTGTTCGTTGAGCGCGCCCAGGCAGCCCGACCGGAGTTTCGGCTGACCGACGAAAACGCACCCGCGGTCGCGGCGATCTGCCGACGCGCCGACGGCCTGCCACTCGCCATTGAGCTCGCCGCGGCGAGGGTCAACGTCCTGACAGCCGCTCAGATCCTCGAGCGGCTCGATCATCGACTGACGCTGCTTGCAGGTTCGCGGCGCGACGTGACCGACCGTCAGCGTACGCTGCGGGGCGCGATCGATTGGAGCCACGATCTGCTTGCGGTCGATGAAAAATGCGGCTTCCGGCGCTTCTCTGTATTCGTTGGCGGAGCGGATCTCGACGGTGTGCTCGCGGTGCTCGATCCGGAGCGAACACTTTCGGTCGACACGATCGACCTTCTGGCTGCTCTCGTTGCGCGCAGCCTGCTGCGCAGCGCGTCCGACGAGCAAGGCGCGCGCTTCGCCATGCTCGAAACGATCCGCGAGTACGCGCAGGAACAGCTGACGACGTCGGGCGAAGAAACCGAGGTTCGCGATCGCCACGCCGCCTACTACGCGGCGCTTGCGTCATCGGCCAAGGACGTGCTCTTCGTTCCCGATCGCAATGCTCGGCTCGATCAGTTGGAGCTTGAGATGCCCAACCTCAGGGCCGCGCTCGAATGGTCGATGACCCGCAATGACCCCGTTGGCGCGGGATCGATGGCGGTCGGGTTGAAGGACTACTGGCGAACCCGAAACCATCTCGGCGAGTCGCGTCGCTGGGTCGACCGAATCCTCGAGTCGTGGCCGGACGGCGGTCCCATCAAGGCCCGAGCGGACCTGCTCGGTGTAGGCGCCGAGCTAGCTTCATGGAATACCGACTACGCGACCTCGCGCGCGATGGTCAACACGCAGATCGCTCTCCTCGACGGTATTGGAGACAAGTCCGGTCTCGCCTATGCGTACGACAGCCTGGCTTGGTCATACCTGATGCAGGATCCGGCCCAGGCACGTGACACGTTCGAGAAGGCTCTCAGGCTTGCAGTCGAAGCCGCAGATCCGGCGAACGAGTTGGCCGCTTTGCAGGGCCTGGGCCTCGCACTGCTACGCCTGGGCGATCTCGAGGGCGCGCATCGAATCTCAGTCAGCGCCATCGACAAGGGCGACCACTTCAAAGACGAGTACACGAAAGCCTTCAACATGATCACCCTTGGTTCGGTCGAGATGCGCGGCAATTACCCCTTGGCTGCCGAGTGGTACACGAATGCACTCAACCGATCCAACGCCGCCGGTGCCCAGATTGGCGTGGAGATCGGGCTCGACTCGCTCGCGGTCCTGCTCATCGAATGCGGCGCCGATCTTGAAGTTGCCGCTCGCCTGGCTTTCGTGGCCGAGCGAATTCGACGGGAGCTGGGCGGTGCGCCAACCGTGGAGCTGGGCGGAGTCCAGTTGCCGCTCAGTAGGATCCGCGAGTCGGATCCCGATGTCGTCGAACGCGCGGAAGCAGCGGCGGTCGGCACCACGACCGAGCAGGCCGTGGCTCTGGCAGTGAGCGCGGCGCAACGTATCGCGGAGTCAGCGCCGCGCCAGTAGCCCAACCATGCCTGAGCGATAGGCATTGTCAGAAAATTGGCTCGAACTGGGCGGTGAAGTGGCGCAGCGCCGCGGGCGAGCTCTTGATCCGATATCCGCGCAGGTCCGAGGCGCTGTGGGCGACCGACTTGACGACTTCGACCACATAGTCGATGTGCGACTGTGTGTATGTCCGCCGCGGGATCGCCAGCCGCACGAGCTCGAGAGCTGCCGGGTGTTCGGTGCCGTCCGGCCGCATCCCGAACATGACTGTGCCGATCTCGCAGCCGCGAATGCCGCCTTCGCGATAGAGCGCGACGGCCAGTGCCTGGCCGGGATACTCGAGCGGAGCGATATGCGGCAGCAGCGCGCCCGCGTCGAGGTACACGGCGTGTCCACCAATCGGTAGCACGACGGGCACGCCGGCCGCATCGAGTGCCTCGCCCAGGTACTCGGTCGAACGCATCCTGTAGCGCAGGTAATCCTCGTC
>JBBQEC010000041.1:0-12732 GCA_038320305.1 Candidatus Limnocylindrales bacterium
CCTGTAGCGCGGGCGAGTAGCCCCGCCTGCTCAACGCGAGCAGGATCACGTCCGCACCGGAGTCAGTCGCGTGGACGATGCCGGAGATGATGTTCGAGTCGAGGCCGTTGCCGTCGGCATCGAGAACTGTGACCGGCATGACCCGGACATTGCCCCAAGCGACGCCGGCGATGCCGGTCGCATTGTCCGTGGCGGCGGCGACGATGCCGGCCATCCAGGTTCCATGGCCGTTGGGATCCGTGTCCGGATCCGTGCCGTCGACGAACGATGCGCCGCCCACGAGTCGTCCGGCCAGATCTTCGTGGGCTGCGTCGACGCCGGTGTCAAGCACGGCCACGACTACTTCGGCGGTCGGCGAGATCACGCCGTAGACCGATGTCCAGCCGATCTTGGGCAGAGCCCATTGCTCTCCCAAGCGCGTGTCTGACGGCGTCCCCTCGGCCGCGCGTGTCCGATCCTGGTCGACAGCCGCGACACTGGGATCGGCGCGCAGCACCGTCAGAGATGCTGAGTCCGGCACGGACACTGCCGCCATACGCAGCTCAGGCGTTTCGCTATCGATCGAGCCGCCGACCCCGGCGACGACTGCTTCGCGCTGAGTCCAGCCGTCGGCCGTGAACATCACGATGAATCGGGCCGAGTCCGGGCCGTGCGTTGGCGTCGCACTCGGCGTTGGGGTGGGCGTGGAATCGGCTGTGGGCGCTGGCGTCGCGTCGGGCGTAGGCGCTGGCGTCGCGTCGGGCGTCGGACTCGGCGTTTCACTGGGATCGGGCGGAGGAGTCAGTGTCGCGGTGAACTCGGGTGACTCCTCGGGCGCACTCGTCTCAAGGCTCGGCACCGGGCTGTCAAGGATCGAGGCAGCGGGCGTTGGCAGTACCCCCTGGTTGACATCGACTGCGCCAACGGCGAAAGGCGCGGCAAGCGCCGCGCAGCCGAGCACGAAGGCAACCAGAAGTCGGCCGCTGAGCTGCGGTCGACGTGAAACCTGGTTCACGGTCGAGCGAGGCCCCAATGGTCCAACGATGGTGAGCCGTCCGCGGCATCAGTGACGTCGACTGGGTAGAGCGTGTATTGCGTCGCGCCATAGGTCGCGCGCAGCACGGCCCGGTCCATGATCGTCGCCGCGGCCGCCGAGCTGGACACGAAGATGCGCACCGTCGACCCGTTCGCGTCATCCGTCGTGGCAAGGGTCGGCAGTGGCGTCACGAGCGCAACTTGGTCGATGCTCGAAGTACACGACAGTGTTGACCCGCTGCTGCCCTGGACGTCGAGCAGCGTACCGTCCGACCGACGGATCTCGAAGTACATGCACGCCGTGCCCGCAGCGCTTGCCCACGACAGGTCGAACGACGCCGCGCTGAGGGCAACGTTGGCCGGCAGCGGGGCGTTGAAGCCCAGATCCACGTAGCGGTCGCTCGCGAAGGTTGACGCCCATGGCGTCGTCGTCACCAGCCGGCCATCGCCCACAAAGGCGATTGGGCTGGATGCGTCGACCGCGCTGCCCGAGGAGTGGTCACTGACCTTGAACGCGGGCGAGACGCGCTCGCCAGGGAACACTTGACCGGTGCCGAAGGACACAACCTGCGGATAGTCGGCCGTGAACAGCGCAGCGGTGCCGGGCGCGCCGAACATCACCAGAGCGAGGATCAGCGCGGCGGCAAGAAGCGTCGCGAGCGCGTCAACGCGCATCCCCCGGGCAGAGGCAAGCTTGGGCGGGCGCATCTCAAACCGCGAGCTTCGCCGCGGCCCTCCTGGTCGTCGCGGCAACAACAATTGCGCGCAGTTCATCGACGAACCAGCCGGCGACCATCAAGCTGACGAGCAGGGCTCCGACCACGAGCATGCCGCTCGTCGAAGATATGGCGACCGTGGCTGCCCCGACCACTGGCACGGAGAGAACGACCCGCCCAATTACGGAGGTACTCGAGAGCATGTCGGGATCCGGGCTTGGGTTCGCATCGCCCTGGGTGATGAACGTAGGATCGTTTCCGGCAGTTCGTCCCAGGACGCGGTGGGTAACAACCGTGTTGTTGGGCGCCTTGAACGTAACCACGTCGCCTGCGGCCACGGACTCGGCTGGGACGTGCTGAACCACAACCAGCGACCCGAGTGAGATCGCCGGCGACATTGAGCCTCCCCGGACCGTGTACGTCTCGAAGCCGGTGACGCGCAGCAGCGCCGGCAGCAGGGTCAGCGCGATGAGCGCCAACACGCCGGCCAGCCAAGCAGCGCGGAACCCGATCCGAGTAAGACGCAGTGCGGAGAGCAGCATCATCCCTCTGTACGCTGGATGGCGGCTCGTCCTAAAGGCCGGGCCGCCACCAAGGTTGGGTTAGGTACTGAGTGGGCTAGTTGTTGGCTGTCTGCTCAGCGTCGAACGTGAAGGTCGTTGTCGTGGTCGCGCCCTGGAAGGCGTTCGACGTGCTGAGCGGCAGCGCGGCGTAGAAGCACAGGACTTCGTTGGCGCCACTTCCGTTAAGGGTGCGGTCGCCTGCCTGAGCGCCCTGGGTCGGATCGCCGACCAGGTTGCCGGCTGCGCCGAGAGCAGCTGAAGCATGGAGCGTGGTGCCCGTCGCATCGTCGCAGTAGTCGCCGTCAGTGGCGAAGTCCGTGCCGGCACCCGTGTCAGCAGTCTTGACCGTGACGTTGAGCGCGCTGCGCAGGTTCTTGGCGTCGGGGTTGGTGCTCGTCTGGCTGACGGCATAGCGCAGCTGGGCGGAGCCGTTGTTCTGAACGGTGACCGAGCTGACCTTCGTGTCGCCGGGCATCATGTTGGCGCTGGTCAGGTCCATCGCCGCGATCTTGGCGGCATCAAGAGCGATCGTGCCCGTCGTGAATGTTGAGCTGTCGCTCTGCTGATCGGTGAAGATCGCCCCCGTGAACATCGTCCCGATGGCCAAGCTTCCCGCGGCAACAGCGGTCAGGCCTAGGGCAATGAGCTTCCGGTGGGCAGTTACGGACGTGGGGGTCATTTGGACTCCTATGGGACGGCATTTCAATCGCATAACAACTGCGTGCCTGTCAGAGCCCTAGACAACACGGAGTGGGTAGCGCGATCTATGAGCCGAGTGGGGCAACAGATGCCCTACGTTGGTCAGGGGGGAGGTGCGCTTAAGCGCGATACCAGCGGGCGCGCTGTAAACGGCCCATGAGTACTTCCTGTCCCTTCTCACGGAGCCGACAGTGCACATCGCAGCCAGCATCGGGTGACCCTGCCGCGGCATGGTGCGCGTTGGCGCCGCGTTTGGGCATTACACGCGCGGCGCGGCGCGGGGCCCGACGGACCTATTCGGGTTGCGCGACCACCATCAGGCGCAGCTCGGTCATGTCCTCGATCGACCAGCGCAGTCCTTCGCGGCCCAGCCCGGAGTCCTTGACGCCGCCGTAGGGCATGTGGTCGACGCGGTAGGTGGGCACGTCGTTAACGATCACGCCGCCGACCTCGAGCTCGTTGAACGCACGCCAGGCGTGGCCCAGATCGTTGGTGAAGATGCCCGTCTGGAGGCCGTAGAACGAGTCATTCACCGACTTGATGGCCTCGTCGAGATCGTCAAATGGGAAGACAACGACGAGTGGCGCAAAGGCTTCGTTGCTGCACACCTGGGCAGTCGCGGGGGTGTCGACAAGCACGGTCGGTGGGAAGAAGGAGCCGTCGGCACGGCCTCCGATCAGAACTTTGCCGCCGAGCCCCTCGGCCTCCTCGACCCATCGCTCGGTGCGCTGGGCGGCCTGCGCGTCGACCATCGGCCCGAGCTGCGTCTCAGGGTCCAGCGGATCGCCGATTTTCAGCGCCCTGGCTCCTTCAACGAAGCGACGCAGGAACTCGTCATAGATGGAGCTGTGAATGAACATGCGCTGGACGCTGATGCACACCTGGCCGGCATAGCCGTAAGCCCCGGTGAGGCTGCGCTTGATGGCCCAGTCGAGGTCGGCGCTGCTGTCGACGATGACGCCAGCGTTGCCACCAAGTTCGAGCACGACCTTCTTCTTGCCGGCACGTTCCTTCATGCGCCAGCCGACGCTCGGGCTGCCGGTAAAGGTGAGGAGCTTGAAACGCTCGTCCTCGACCATCCGATCACCGAGGGCACGAGTCATTGGCAGGATGCTGACCGCGCCCTGTGGCACGCCCGAGCGCTCGATGATCTCGGCCACGGTGAGCATCGTCAGCGGGTCCTTGGATGGCGGCTTGAGCACGACCGTGCAACCAGCTGCGATGGCCGGCGAAAGCTTGTGCGCGGCGAGGTTCAATGGAAAGTTGAATGGGCTGATGGCGGCAACGGGGCCAATCGGAAAGCGGCGCGTGATGCCCAGCCGGCCCTTGCTGCTCGCGGCGACGTCGAGAGGGATCGTCTCGCCCGTCATCCGCTCGGCCTCCTCCGCGCCAAGTCGGAACGTGACGGTGGCTCGGTCCACTTCGACCAGCGCGTCGCGGATGGGCTTGCCCGACTCGAGCGTCATCGTGTGCGCGATCTCTTCGCGTCGCTCCTTGATGCCGGCGCTGATCGAGCGCAGGATCGCGCCGCGCTCGTAGGCCGGCATGCGTCGCGTGACTTCGAACGCGCGCACGGCGGCCTGCACGGCCTCTTCGTATTGCTCGTCAGTGGCGTTGTATGTGGTGCCGGCGAGCTGATCTGGGCGCGCCGGATTGGTCACCTCGAGCACGTCGGGCGAGTCGACCCACTTGCCAGCGAGGAAGATCGGGTGCGGCTTGACCGATGCGATCGTCATGTTCGCATTCTAGGTTCGGCCGTCACGCTGGCTTTGTCGCTAACTTCAGCTGGTGCACCGTAATCGCAGTCGCGGCGCGTGGATCTGCGCGTCGGCGTACGGCTCGAGCGAGATTCGGGCCATATCTGGTCCCAAGGCTGAAATTAGCCTGAGACCAGGGCTCCCATCTTGATAGCAGTGCTGTGGCTGAACTTAGCCCTAGAACGTGCCCGTAGCCACTGGTCGCAGTAAACCGAGTGGCGTGGGTCCCGACCCACCGGAGATCAGCCGAAGTAGTCTTCGCGTCATGACCGACGCCACGAAACTGCGCGAGCTGCTGCGCGTAAAACCAGGCAGCCGACTGAAGCTCGCCGATTACGACCCCGACGCAACGCACGGCTGGGACAAGGCGGCGGCGAAGGCCGACTCGGGCAAGACCGAGGAGCGTCTGGCGGATCTGCAGGACAAGCTGTGGGCCGGGGCCAAGAGCTCTGTCCTCGTGGTGCTGCAGGGCATCGACACGTCGGGCAAGGACGGCACAGTCAAGCACGTGATGACATCGTTCAACCCGCAGGGCGTCAACGTCACATCGTTCAAGGTGCCCTCGACTGAGGAGGCTGCACACGACTTTTTGTGGCGTATCCACAAGCGCACGCCGGGCAAGGGCGAGATCGCGATCTTCAACCGCTCGCACTACGAGCAGGTTCTGGTCGTTCGCGTCCACAGTCTCGAGCCGCGCAGCATGTGGTCCAAACACTACGAGCAGATCAATGACTTTGAGGAGCTCCTGACCGCATCGGGCATGAAGATCGTCAAGTTCTTTCTGCACATCAGCAAGGACGAGCAGCGTGATCGTTTCCAGGAGCGCTACGACAACCCCAACAAACGCTGGAAGTTTTCCACGGGTGACATTGCTGAGCGCGAGCACTGGGACGAATACATGGCCGCATATCAGGACGCCCTGTCGCGAACCTCGACGGCCGCTGCCCCGTGGTACGTCATCCCGGCCAACCACAACTGGATGCGCAACCTGGCCGTGGCTTCAATCCTGGCCGAGGCGATCGGCGAGCTGAAGCCTGCTTATCCGCCTGAGCCCGATCTGCCCAAGAACCTCGTCATCAAGTAGGTCCGGCGTGGCCCCGGGCCGCAGCGACCGGGGCATCGCGCCCGCACGGACTAAGCATCCGCGTTGGCGCCGCTGAGCGGCTCTAAGGACCGGTGGCGCCTCCTTCGAGCGACCACCGGCCCGCGCCTTGCGTCAGATGTCACCGCTAAGCGGTTCTCCGGTCAACAAGTCAGCAACTCACCGGACCCTTCATTCGCAGGGCGACGCCCAGTTCCACGGGATGGGCACAATCACCGCCCCATGTGCCAGACCGGACCGCTCTCACCGGTCGTTAGAGCCGCTAAGCGGTGGGGCTGGTCGGCTACTTCTTGCCACCGAAGAGCGTGCCGAAGACGCCGCGGATCACGTCCTGACCAAGACGTGACGTGGCCATGTGCTCACCTGCGCGGATGGTGCTGTTGATCGCGCGCTGACGGTCGCGCTGGGCTCGGGCCGCGTCCGCGGTTGCCTTCTTGGCCGCGGCCGCCTGCGCCTTGCGTTCGCGCTCGGTGGCCCTCTCGGCGTCGCGCGCTTCCCGGGCGGCTGCCTGCTGCGCGCGACGCAGCTCGGCCGGAGTCATGGTCACTGAACCGGGAGCCGCGCCGGGGCCCGCAGGCGTGCCGTAGACAGGCCCGGGCGCTCCGTACGAGGCTGTCGCCTGCTGGGTTGTCGCCTGCTGGGCTGTCGCCTGCTGGGCTGCGGCAGCGGCTGTGGCCGCGTCGATGCGGCCCCTGATCATCTCGTAGGCGCTCTCGCGATCAACAGCCGTGCCGTATTTCGCCTGCAGTGGGCTCGCGGCGACGAGGGCTGCGAACTGTTCGTCGGAGATCGGTGACATCTGCGAATCGGGTGCGACCAATCTCGTCGCCGCGAGCGGCGTCGGCACTCCCTTGGCTGACAGCACGGTCACCGCAGCCTCACCGATGCCCAGCGACGTGAGCAGCTTCTCAACGTCGTAGAACTCGCTGATCGGGAACGTGCGTGCCGTCTTGCGCAGGTTGTCGGCATCCTCAGGCGTGAAGGCGCGTAGCGCATGCTGAACTCGGTTACCCAGCTGAGACAGGACGGAGGACGGCACGTCCGTGGGCGACTGGGTACAGAAGTACACGCCCACGCCCTTTGATCTGATCAGGCGTGCGGTGCGTTCGATTTCTTGCAACAGCGCAGCCGACGCGCCGTCAAAGAGCAGGTGCGCCTCGTCGAAGAAGAAGCACAGCTTGGGTTTGGGCAGGTCACCGACTTCGGGCAACGACTCGTACAGCTGCGCCAGCATCCAGAGCATGAACGTCGAGAACAGCGCCGGCTTGTCCATGACATCGGGCAACTCGAGCAGAGAAACGATGCCGTGGCCGTCCGGTGTTGTGCGCAGCAGGTCCATGACGTCAAACTCGGGCTCGCCGAAGAAGATATCGGCGCCCTGTTGCTCGAGCACGATGATCGAGCGCAGCAGCACCCCGACAGATGCGGCGGACATGCCCCCGTAGTCGGCGAGCGCGCCCTTGCCGTCGTCCGACGAGAGGAATTTGAGTGCCTCGGTAAGGTCCTTGAGGTCGAGCAGCGGATAGCTGTTGTCGTCGCAGTATTTGAAGATCAGGGACAGGATCGAGGTCTGCGTGTCGTTCAGGCCGAGCACTTTGCCCAGCAGCACCGGCCCAAACGAATGGACGGTCGCGCGCACCTGCGCGCCGCGCTTGCCCGACAGAGACAGAAACTCGACTGGATGGCTCATCGGCTCGTAGGGCAGCTCAAGCGATTGCATGCGCGACACGATGCCCTGGTTGGTCATGTCGCCCGGCGCAGCCATGCCCGTCACGTCGCCCTTGATGTCGGCCACGAAACAGGGCACGCCGGCCTTCGAGAGCTCGCCGGCCATGATCTGGAGCGTCTTCGTCTTGCCCGTCCCGGTGGCACCTGCGATCAGGCCGTGGCGATTGAGGATCGACAGCGCGACCTGGATGTGGGGCGCGTTGTACAGCTCGCCATCCAGCATCGCGCTGCCCAGCACGAGTGCCGGCTGATCGAGCGTGTATCCATCGGCCGTCTGCTTCGCGAAGGCGTCATTCATAGGTGCCGAAGCCTAGCAGCGACGGTTGCTGGCTCGGGTCACCCCCGAGCAGCGGCCGCATGCCGGCCTTTGCGCTACGCTCGGTGGGATAAAGAACCGTGTCAGGGAGCCTTTGATGGCCAAGTCCTACCCAACGCCGCCCGAGATGACGATCGACACCGCCAAGAAGTACAGCGCTACGATCGATACGTCGGCGGGCACGATGACTGCCGAGCTGTACACAACCGACGCACCGAACACGGTCAACAACTTCGTGTTCCTTGCGCGCGACGGCTTCTACGACGGAGTCATCTTCCATCGCGTCATCCCCGGCTTCATGATCCAGGGCGGCGACCCCACGGGCACCGGCCGGGGCGGCCCCGGCTACAAGTTCCGCGACGAGCCGGTCAGCAAGTCGTACAACCGCGGCATTCTGGCGATGGCCAATTCCGGACCGAATACCAACGGCAGCCAGTTCTTCGTGATGCATGCCGACTACCGGCTGCCACCCAACTACACGATCTTCGGCCGCCTTACTGGAGGCGAAGACGTTCTGGACAAGATCGCGGGCGCCCAGGTTGGCGCGCAGGACCGGCCGCACGAGCCGGTCAGCATCAGCAAGGTGACGATCACCGAGAGTTAGGTCACGGCCGTGGGGCCGGGCATGCGCTAGCCCGGCGCGGCCGCCGGATAGCAGCCCATCACGCGCAGCGAGAAGGTCACTTCGCGCAGCTCGTCAAGGGCGAGTTCCGCGCCTGGGGCGCACAGGTCACCGTCGAGATCGGCCCAGAAGACGTACTCCCAATCGCCGCGTTCCTGGTTCGGGCGCGACTCAAGCTTGCTCAGGTTCAGGTGGTGGCGAGCCATGACAGCCAGCGCGCGCAACAGCGTGCCTGGTTCGTTGGCAAGTCCGAACGCGATCGTCGTGCACATCGGCCGCAGCTCGCCAGCCTCCAATGCTGGTGCCCACTCCGAGTGCGCCTCTCGTGAGAGCACCAGGAAGCGCGTGCGGTTGCGCGGAACGGACTGAATGTCCTCGGCAAGGATCTCGAGCCCGTAGAGGGCGGCCGCTCGAGGGGACAGGACCGCGGCAGCTGCGCGCTCGCCACGCGCCGCGATCTCCGCTCCGGCGCTCGACGTCGTCGTCGACGCCAGCAATATCCAGGCACGAGCGGCGAGAAACGGTTCGGCCTGGCTGAGCGCCTGGGCGTGCGAGTAGACGCGTGTGATGTCCGTCATGGTCTGCCCTGGCAGTGCCGCCAGACACAGGCGGACTGGCACTTCGACCTCACCGACGATCACCAGATCGTGCTCGAGCAGCAGGTCGTAGACCTCACGCACCGTGCCCTGACCCACGTTTTCGATCGGAACGACGCCACCATCAACCGTGCCATCCGCGATGGCGGCGAACACCTGTCGAAACGTGGCGACCGGCAGAAGTGTGGCGCCGCCGAGGTAGCCGCCTGCCGCATCTTCACCGAACGAACCACGCTCCCCCGCGAAAGCGAGCGTTGGCGCGCTCAAATGCCGTTGACGCGAGTCAGCCAGGACGCATAACGCGGGTCGGCGCCGCGGACTGCGGAGAAGTACACGCGTTGAAGGTCAGTCGTAACCGGAAAGCCATCTGCGGGCTCGCCGACTGGACGGCCGTCGATCGTGGCAACGGCCGCGATCTGCACGCCCGTGCCGCTCAGGAACACCTCATCGCACGTGTACAGCTCTGTGCGGTCGATCTTGCGGATCTCGACTTCGAGGCCCGACTCTGCCGCGAGCGCCTGAGCAGGTCGCACGTGATCTCGACGAGTTCTTCGGCGGACTCGCTCACGTTGACGCGCAGGAGACGGCCGTTGCGCAGCAGCCGCTTGTAGTGCTCGAAGGCGAAGAGCAGAGCAAGGCCGCCATCGGCCTGTCGGTACGCCCTGATGCCCTCGAAGATCGCTGTGCCGTAGTTCAGCGCGTGCGTCGCGACACTCACGGTGGCCTGCGCGAAGGGCACGATCTGGCCTTCGAAGTACGCCCATTCCCCGACTGCGAGCTGCTTGCCATCCGAGGAGCCCTCAGCGGACACCGGCTCCGCGTCGGCCCCAAGTGCGCTGGTCGCGCTGAGGGTCGTGGGTAGAGCGGGCGCGCTCACGTCCACCACCGGCTGTGATCGGGATCGACCTCTTCGTCGAAGTTGGGCCGATCCTCTGCTGCCACTGGCGCGGCGCGATTGTTGCCCGCGGCCTCGATCGCGCCCGCCCAGTGATCCTCAGCCAGGAAACGTTCAATGGCCTCGATGTACGCCTCGATCGAGGCCACGACGATGTTCGCGCCCTGGGCGACGCCCTCGTACGAACCTTGGCCGCGAGCGCCCGGCGCGTCGGCTGGCGGAGCTATTCGGACTGCGACTCGGCCTTCTGCATCTGGACCTTCGGCAACGGCATGCACGTCGTAGCTCAACAGCCTTGGATGACCACCCAGAACATCTGCGAGTGCAAGGTCGACCGCGCGAAAAAGGGCGTCGACCGGACCGTTGCCCTTGGCCGAGGCCTCCCAGCGATGGTCGCCACTCTCGATCAGCACCGCGCCCCGGCTGTTGGTCTTGCTACCCATCGACGCCGTCCAGCGCGCCAGATGCAGATGCCCGGCCACGTCCGCGGCCGGCTCAGTTGTCGAAACGTTGGTGCCCATCGAATCCTCCCGTCGTATCAGCTGGGGCCGGGCGTGCCGATCGTGTTGGCGCGGCGTGCACGTCGCGCGTCAATTGCTGCCGGGCGACCGCCCCGGATTTCCAGATGCCGTATTCCATTGAGTCGATCAAGGCCGCCGAAGAGGCAGCAATGATGTTCGTTCCCGATCCGACCGTAGTCCACGTTTCGCCCGCACTGTTGCGCGACTCTATGGCAACTCGGGTGCGCGCCTCGGTGGCCGCCTCGCCGTCGACGATGCGGACCTTGTAGTCGACGAGATGGACCTCATCGAGCACCGGATAGAAGGCCGCGAGCGCCTTGCGCAGCGCGACGTCGAACGCGTTGACCGGGCCATTGCCTTCGGCCTGACATCGAGATGACCGTCGATCTGGAGAAAGAGTTGGTCCACGTCCAGGACGACGAGGACATCCCATTCAACGTGGACCCCTTCGCGCGACAGATGTTGCTCGCGGGCACGGACGAGATCGGCTGGGTGATGGCCCACGGCGCGGCGATCGAATCCTGGGAAAGTGCCCACGCCGCACGGGTCGACACGCGGTCGACTGCGTAGATCGCTTGAGTGCCTGCACTTTGGTGCTAGCATGCAGGCATGGCTAAGCAACTGACCGTACGCGGGGTCCCAGATGAGGTCGCGGACCGCCTGGAGACGCTCAGCCGCGCCCGCGGGCAGAGTGTCAATGCCACGGTGAATGAGATCCTTGGCGATGCGCTCGGGGCAAATGAACGGCTCCGTCGACTCGAGCGATTCGTAACGTGGACCGCTGACGATTTGGCACAGGTGACAGAGGGCGTCGCGGCGCAGCGCACTATCGATGCCGATCTCTGGAGCTGACTCGTTCGACCGACTTGTACTTGACACGTCCGGGTACTCGCACCTGCGCACCGGTCATGCGCAAGTACTCAGAGTTCTCGCCCAGGCAGCCGTGGTCCTTCTTCCGGTCGTGGTGATCGGCGAGCTGGAGGCGGCGTTTGAGGGCGGTAATCGGGCGGCCATGAATCGCGCCGGGCTCGCGGAATTCCTGTCGGAGCCTTACGTCGTGACGGTGGACGTCAACGAGAGCGTCGCCCACAGGTATGGCGAGTTGTTTGCGCTCCTGCGCCGGAACGGGACGCCGATTTCCGTCAACGATGTCTGGATCGCGGCCGTGACACTTGATACAGGCAGCCACCTACTCACATTCGATCAGGATTTCAAGCATGTGCCCAACCTTCGTGCGACTGTGCTGACGCCATGACCCATTGTGCCGAAATCGACCTTGAGTTGACCTCACCCGACGAAACCGCGTGGACTGGATTGGTGGAGACGGGTGAGGATGAAGCATGGGATGCCGCGGCCGACGACGGGCTTGGAGACGAACCGATCTGGCACTTTGACGGCAATGCCTGAAACGCTGAAGCGGCACTCCGCGGCGCTGACCGACGGGCCGGACAGGGCCGCGGCGCGCGCGATGCTCAGGGCCGTCGCATTTACGGACGAGGATCTCGCCAAACCGCTCGTCGGCGTCGCCACGACGTGGATCGAGACCATGCCCTGCAACCTTAATCAGCGCCGCCTCGCCGAAGAGGTCAAACGCGGCGTCCGGGCCGCTGGCGGGACGCCGATGGAGTTCAACACGATCGCGGTCAGCGACGGAGTGGCGATGGGCACGGACGGCATGCGCGCGTCACTTGTCAGTCGCGAGGTCATCGCCGACTCGATCGAGCTCGTGGCGCGCGGGCACCTCTTCGACGCGATTGTCTGCCTGGTCGGCTGCGACAAGACCATCCCTGCCGCGGCGATGGCCGCAGCGCGCCTCGACCTGCCCACGGTCATTCTCTACAACGGCACGATCTATCCGGGCAGTTACAAGGGCGAGGACCTCGACGTGGTCAGCGTCTTCGAGGCGATCGGTGCCTACCGCGCGGGCAAGATCGAGCTCGACGAGCTCTATGAGATCGAGAGTCGCGCGTGCCCTGGTGCAGGTGCGTGTGGCGGCCAGTTCACGGCCAACACGATGAGCATGGTGCTCGAGTTCCTGGGCATATCGCCCGCCGGGCTGAACGGCATTCCGGCTGAGGATCCCGACAAGGACGTGGCCGCGCGCAAGTGCGGCGAGTTGGTCATGGACCTCGTCCGCGTCGATCTGCGGCCGAGCGCGATCGTCGATCGGCGGGCGATCAACAACGCCATCGCATCCGTGGCG
>JBBQEC010000042.1:0-12719 GCA_038320305.1 Candidatus Limnocylindrales bacterium
CGCCGCGTTCGTCGGCCTGTGCCTGCTCTTGGGCGGCAACGGACTGGTCGTGCTCGGCGAGCGCGACGTGCCGAGCGGCCTGGCGGCGCTGATCATCGCGATCGTCCCGCTCTTCGTGGTAATGCTGCGTCGGATATTCGGTGATCGAGTGGCCTTCGGCACATACGCCGGAGTCGGGCTCGGCTTTGCGGGTGTGGCCGTGCTCATCGTGCCCCACGGGATATCGGGCGACGTATCACTGTTCGGCATGCTCCTGCTCGTCGCCGCCTCGCTCAGCTGGGCCGCCGGCACATTCTCTGCATCGAGAATCAGGCTGCCACGCGATCCGCTGGCCACGGCCGGAATCCAGATGTTGGCCGGTGGCGCGAGCTTGCTCGTAGCGGGCCTTCTGACGGGCGAGCTCGGCCTCGTGCATGTCGACAGGTTCAGCACCGCGTCTCTCGTGTCGCTGCTGTACCTGATCGTCTTCGGCAGCGTCATTGCCTATACCGCGTACACGTGGCTGCTCCAGAACACGTCCGTCTCGCGCGTAGCGACGTACGCCTACGTCAACCCGCTGGTCGCGATCCTGCTCGGTGCAGCAATCCTGAACGAGAAGATCGACTCGGTGATCCTCATCGGAGCAGCGATGATCGTCGTCTCGGTCGTGATCGTTATCCGCACCGAAGCGCGCGCCAATTCGCGCAACAAAGGGACGACTGCCGGTCTCGCCCAGCCGCCCTCAGCAGGCGACGCAGAGGTCAGTCTGCCAGGCTGAGCTGGGACAGCAGAGCGGCGAGCTCGCGCGCGTTGGTCGAGCCGTAGTTGGCGTAGCAGTTGTTCATGAGCACGTGCAGGTCGCGCGTCTGCTTGCCCGCGTCGGCCAGCTTGGGCGCCCAATCGGCCAGCTCCGCGCGGTCGTACAGATAGCGGAAACGTTCCGCGGGCGTGATGCCCTTCTTCTCCCAGTTGTCCGAGTTGCGCCCGTGGAAGCGCATCACGGCGAGTTCCGGCGACGTAACCGCCACGACAGCCGGCACACTCGACTTGAAGCCCTGCGGCTCGTCGACCATCACAAAGGGCAGCTTGTTGTCGGTCAGGAAGCGCATCGTGCGGTCCAGGTTCTTTTCGTTGAACCACGAGCCGTTGCGCAGCTCGACCGCGAACGGCTGATCGCGCAGCCGTTCGCGCGCAGCGAGGATTTCGTCGCGCGACTCTGAGATTGGGAAGAACCATTTGGGGTACTGCAGCAGAACTGAGCCGAGCTGACCTGCCGCGCGCAGTGGCTCGAGACCGTCCATGAACATCTGCCACACCGCATCGCGCAAATCGGCTGGAAGGTCGCGCGCGTAGATCCGGGTTTTGTCGGCAACTTCGGGGGGCAGCACGTCGCGTATGACCTTCGGCAGTCGCTTCGTCTCGGTCGGTTGGCCGGTCATCAGCGCGTGCGCCTTGACGTCGAACACGAAGTCGGGCGGGGTACGTTCGCGCCACAGCTCCGAGACGCGCGCCACCGGTAGGGCGTAGTAGGTCGCGTCGATCTCGACCAGAGGGAACTGAGAGGCGTAGTACTGCA
Organism: Candidatus Limnocylindrales bacterium; assembly: GCA_038320305.1. Taxonomy (GTDB): domain Bacteria; phylum Chloroflexota; class Limnocylindria; order Limnocylindrales; family CSP1-4; genus JALYGJ01. Next base: position 1,556 of record JBBQEC010000042.1, read on the forward strand.
GGCGCTCTTCCGCCGTGTCCGCGCCGCGCGGATAGAAGACCGCTCCAGCGGTCATCGTTGGGTCGGTCCAGGATGCCGTGCCGAGCCGTACCGTTGCACCACCGCCCGGTAGCTCAATCGGTTCAGACGCAGCCCCCAGAACCTGCGCCGCACGCTCAGATGCGAGTTCGGATCCAGGGTCGTGGGCGTTCTCGGCGTGTGCGGTCGAGGGCACTCTGGCGGTTCTCCGGGCGGTCTTGTCGGGGTCTGTGATTGTCGCAGTGGTGCCTGTCTGACGCACCGAAGCAAACCACTTGGCGAGCAACCGGACCGCATCCGAATAGGACGATCGTGCGGTGTCAATGGGAAGGTCCGGCGGTTCCGCTTCGCATCGCAGACCGTGACGATGCCTCTGCAATCACGCCGTGGCATAGGTCATGCATCGAAATCTGCCGCGTTGTGCAAATCGGGACGAGAGGGAACGGTCCGCATGCTCCATCGCGCTGTCGGGCGCTTGCGCCTAGCTCCGCCGACCATGGTCGTCGCACTTGCCGTAGTCGCGACGCTCGGCATTCCGTCCGTTACGGCGGCCTTTGCGCCTGGTGCGCACCTGCAGGGCAGCGGCCCCAGCTCGAATGCCTGGCTCGTCCAGTTCAAGTCAGGAGTGCCCGATTTCGACGCGACCAGCCTGGTAGGCAACGCCGGCGCGACGCAGGTCGGCGAGATCAGTGATCTCAACACGCACGTTCTGAACGTGCGTGCCGGCCGTGAGAAGGCTGTGCTCGCTGCGCTTGCCAGCGATTCTCGCATCGCGACGATCGAGCGCGACACGTCCATGCAGGCGACTGTCATTCCGCGCGATCCGCACTGGACACAGGCGTGGGGCCCCAGGCTCGTCCACGCGCCCGCCGCATGGAGCATGACGACCGGCAAGTCCTCGACGATCATCGCCATCGTCGACACGGGCGTCGATCCGCGCCAGCCCGACCTGCGCGGCCGTGTGCTGCGTGGCTGGGACTTCGTCGGCAACGACAACAACCCACGGGATGACAACGGCCACGGCACGGCCGTCGCCGGCGTCGCGGCAGCGGCCGCCAACGACGGTGTGGGAATTGCCGGCATGTGCTGGCAGTGCGACATCCTGCCCGTCAAGGTGCTCAACGCCAACGGCAGCGGCTCGCGCTCGAACATCGCCGCGGGGATCGTCTGGGCGACCAGGCACGGTGCAGATGTGATCAACATGAGCCTGGCTGGGCCTTACCCGTCCCCAGTTATCGAGAGCGCGGTCAACTTCGCGCGCAACCATGGCGTCGTGGTCGTCGCTGCGGCAGGCAACGAGGGTTCGACACGCAAGTTCTACCCAGCCGCCTATCCGGGCGTGATCAGCGTCGCCGCAACGAGCAGTGCCGATCGGCTATACAGCTGGTCAAACCACGGCTCGTGGATCAAGATCGCGGCACCCGGTTGCGCCTTCACGGGCAAGCCGAGAGCAGCCTGGAGCTGGTGGTGCGGCACCTCGTTTGCATCGCCCGTCGTCGCGGGTACGGCGGCGCTCATCAAGAGCCTTCGCCCGAACCTCGGCCGCTCCACGATCGAGCGCATGCTCCTCAACTCAACCGTACGCATTCGCGGCGTCGCAGGGGGCCGCATCGACGCCCTCCGGGCCGTACGCAGCGCGTATGACGTGGCGCCGGCGGCAAACGGTGATTCGACGCCGACACCGTCCGACTAACAACCCACACTGATTTCATCCACCGGGCGGGTGGTATACGCCCGGGCACTCAAACGGTGACGAACGAGGACTCATCGCTCTGGCCCGTCACCGATCTGTCAGGAACCGCCGGCGTATGCCGGCGGTTCCTTTCTTTCAGAAGACCTTGCCCGGGTTGAGCAGGTTGTCTGGATCCAGTGCCGTCTTGATCGAACGCATCACGGCCACGGCGCGGGCGCCGCGCTGGAGCTCCAACCAACGTTTCTTGGCAAGGCCGGTGCCGTGCTCTCCGCTCACAGTTCCGCCGAGCTCCAGCGCGGCGCGATATATCTCATCGCGCGCGGCGTCGATCTTGCGCTCCGCGTCCGCGTCGTTACGGTCCAGGACGTATGTCGGATGGAGATTGCCGTCGCCGGCATGACCGAACACGCCAACCGGCAGGTCGTGGCGCGCGGCGATCTCGGCGATACGATCGAGCATCTCGGGGATCTTGCTGCGCGGCACGCCAACATCGTCCATGCGCGCGGCGCCAGCTCGCTCGAGGGCGCCGTGGGCGCCGCGCCGCGCCTGGCGCAGCCAGTCAGCCTCCTGCGTATCGGCCGACACGAGGACTGAAGTTGCGCCGGCCGCGACACACGCCTCGTGGGCTGTTCTCAGCTCTGCCGCCGCGGCCTCGCCGCCCATGTCCGACTCGACCATGAGCATCGCTGCGGCCATGCGGTCGAGACCGAGCTGATAGGCGTCGTCGACGGCCGCGATCGTGAACGCGTCCAAGAGCTCGAGCGTCACGGGCGTGAGGCCGGAGGCCGTGATGTTCGCGACGCCCTGGCCGGCGGCACGGATCGACGGAAAGAACGCGAGCAGCGTCAAATTCGCGGGCGGCTTGGGCAGCAGGCGCAACGTCGCCTCGGTGATCAGTCCGAGTGTTCCCTCGGAACCCACGAAGACGCTCGTCAGGTCGTAGCCGGCGACATCCTTGACGTTCTTGCCTCCGGTGCGTATGACCGATCCGTCGGCGAGCACGACCTCGAGGCCCATGACCCAGTCACGCGTGACGCCGTATTTGACGCAGCGCAGGCCGCCCGAGTTCTCGGCGAGGTTGCCGCCGAGCGTGCACATCTCGAAGCTCGCGGGATCTGGTGGGTAGAGCAGCCCGTGCTCAGCCGCGGCTCGGTTGAGATCCGCGTTGATCACGCCCGGTTGAACCGTTGCGGTCAGGTTGGCCGCGTCGATCTCGAGGATCGCGTTCATCTGGGTGAACACGACGGTGACGCAGCCATCTATGGCCACGGAGCCACCGGAAAGCCCTGTCCCGGCGCCACGCGGCACGATCGGCACGTGGGCCGCCGCGGCAACCTTGACGACGGCCACGACCTCGTCGGTCGACCGCGGAAAACAGACGAGCTGTGGACGGCCGGCGTGGATGAACGCCGTCTCATCGAAGCGGTATGCCTCGATATCGGCGGGCTCGTCGAGGATGCGCATTCCGGGTGCGGCATTACGCAGCGAACCTGCCAACGTTGGTGCTGACAACATCGCTTCAAGACTAAGTGACCGTTTTGGATATTCTTGAGCGACTTTCTCGAACGTCTTTGTTTCCAGGGGTCCCAATGAAGATAGGTGTGGTGAAAGAGCGCGCGCCGAATGAGCGGCGCGTGGCGCTTGTCCCAGACTCACTCAAGCAACTGATCGCGGCCGGTGCCGAGATCCTCGTGGAGCAGGGCGCCGGCGACGGCGCGTCAATACCAGATCGTCTGTTCGCTGACGCCGGCGCCCGCGTCGTCGCGCACGACGAGCTGTATAAGGAAGCTGACGTGGTCGCGCGCGTACAGAAGCCGGACGGCGCGGACATTGACTCCCTCCGGGCCGGACAGGCCGTCGTCGGCATCCTCCAGCCGCTCATCGACCCACAGCTGATGAGCAAGCTGGCCGGCAAGAAGGTCACGGCCATCTCTCTCGACGCGATCCCGCGTACGTTGTCGCGGGCGCAGTCGATGGACGTGCTGTCGTCACAGGCGAATGTCGGTGGATATCGCGCGGTGCTCCTGGGCGCGCAGGAGTACGGCCGCTACTTTCCCTTGCTCACGACGGCCGCAGGCACAGCCAAGCCGGCCAATGTGCTGATCCTGGGCATCGGCGTCGCTGGGCTCCAGGCCATCGCCACGGCGCGCCGTCTTGGCGCGATCGTGAAGGCCTATGACGTGCGCTCAGAGACGCGCGAGCAGGCCGAGTCGCTCGGCGCGCAGTTCCTCGTCCTCAAGTCCGTTGCCGACGCCTCAGGCACTGGCGGCTACGCCCGCCAGCTCACGCCAGAGGAGCAGGCCGCGCAACAGGAAGAGCTGAACGGCTTCATCGCGGGCATGGATGTTGTCATCACCACGGCCCAGGTCCCCGGCCGCCGGCCGCCGCTCCTCGTCACGGCCAAGGCAGTCGCGGGAATGAAGCCGGGTTCGGTCATCGTCGATATGGCCGCATCCGGGTTGGGCGGCAACGTGGAGCTGTCGAAGCCCGATGAAACGATCGTGACCGCGAACGGCGTCACGATCCTCGCGCCGACCAACCTGCCGGCGACGATGCCGGCCGGCGCGAGCCAGTTCTATGCCCGCAACATGTCCACGTTCCTCCTCCATTTCATGAAGGACGGCGCCATGGCATACGACCCGGCCGACGAGATCCAGGCGGCCACAGTCATCACCCGCGACGGCGAAGTCGTGCAGGAGGCAACCAAGAAGCTCCTCCAGCCGGTCGCCACGGAGGCAACAAAGTGAGCCCAGAGCTGCTCAACGCGCTGGCAATCTTCTTGCTGGCGATCCTCGTCGGCTTCGAGGTCATCAGCAAGGTCCCGGCCACTCTGCACACGCCGTTGATGTCGGGCGCCAACTCGATCCACGGCATCGTCATCGTGGGCGCCATGCTCATCGCGGCCGCAGCCGACAACTGGTTCAGCTACCTGCTGGCCTTTGTCGCCATGGTCTTCGGCGCGGCGAACGTCGTCGGCGGCTACGTGGTGACCGACCGAATGCTCCAGATGTTCCGACGGCGCGAGCCTGCCAAGGCGCCCGCTGAAAGCGCAGCGGCGAGCGCCGCCCCGGCCGGGGAGGGCAAGTAGGCCGTGTCGGACCAGTGGATTTACACCATCGTCTTCTTTTCGTGGCTGGCCGCCGCCGCAGCCTTCGTGCTGGGGCTGCACCAGATGAACAGCCCGGCGACGGCGCGCCGTGGCAACCAGCTCAGCGCCGCGGGCATGACGCTCGCGATCGTGGTCACGTTCCTGTGGCTGCTGACGCCGGGTAACCCGATCCGCCCGGGCGGTATGGGCATCACGGCCATCGCGATCATCGTCGTTGGCTTCCTGATCGGCGGCGGCATCGGCCTGTGGATGGCTCGCAAGGTGGCCATGACGGCAATGCCTCAGCTCGTCTCGCTCTTCAATGCGGTCGGCGGTGGCGCCGCGGCGTTGGTGGCGATCGATGACTACGTACGCATCGTCGGCACGCCCGAACTGTCCGTCTCGACCGCGATCTTCGTGGTGCTCGGCGCGGTCATCGGCTCCGTTACCTTCTCGGGCTCGCTGATCGCCGGTGGCAAGCTGCAGGGCCTCGTGCCCGGCAAGCCGATCTCCTTTCCTGGTTCGCGCCTGGTAACGGCACTTACGGCGGTCGTCGCGGTTGTCGGCCTGCTCGTCCTCGTGCTGGCCGCAGCGGGCACGATCACGATGACCTCTGAGCTCCAGCTCGCCGTCCTCGGCCTGGTCGTGCTTTCCGGACTCGTCTTCGGGATCACGCTCGTTCTGCCCATCGGCGGCGCTGACATGCCCGTTGTCATCTCGCTGCTGAACTCGTTCACCGGCACGGCCGCGGCCGTGGCCGGTTTCGTAATTAACAACCCGGTCCTGATCATCGCCGGCGCTCTCGTCGGCGCGTCAGGCGCGATCCTGACCAAGCTCATGGCCGACGCCATGAACCGCTCGATTGGAAACATCATGGTCGGTGGCTTCGGCACGGGCGATTCGGCCGCCGGCGGAGGCACGACGGGCGTCGATGGCGCCGCGGTGCGTGAGGTAAGCCTTGACGACGCCGCCATCCAGCTGGCGTATGCCCAGAAGGTGATCATCGTGCCCGGATACGGCCTTGCTGTGGCCCAGGCGCAGCACGCCTGTCGTGAGCTCGCGGACGTGCTCGAGCAGCGCGGTGTCGAGGTCTCGTACGCGATCCATCCCGTTGCCGGACGCATGCCCGGCCATATGAACGTGCTCCTTGCAGAGGCCAACGTGCCGTACCCGCAGCTCAAGGAGATGGAGGAGATCAATCCCGAGTTCGAACGGGCCGACGTCGCGCTCGTCGTTGGTGCCAATGACGTGACCAATCCTGCCGCACGCTCGAACCCTTCCAGCCCCATCTACGGCATGCCGATCCTCGATGTCGACCATGCCCGATCGATCATTGTCATGAAGCGCTCAATGCGGCCTGGCTATGCGGGCATTGATAACGAGCTGTACGCGAACCCCAAGACGGGCATGCTCTTCGCCGACGCCAAGGAAGGCTTGACCCAACTCGTCGCGGCGGTCAAACAGCTCTAGCCAAAACTGGAGTTGGCAGCGCGATAGCGCGGGATGCACAGTCGACGGTGGGTCGAGCCGTATAAACGTGGCTATTCAATTTGGGCGATTCCAGCCCTGAGGGGCAGAGGGCGCCCGCAAGAGGTGGCTGCCGCGGCGGTTTCGCTCGCCGAAGTGCCCTCACGGGTTTGCCCCACGCTGGATACGGCGCTTGGATGCCGAATCGGATAGGGACCATCGCCGTACGGCTGCAATTGGGCCGCCGCCGGCCCAAATCGAGCAATCTCGTTTATAACCTTCGCGGTATGCGATCACGTCTCATTCGTCTTGCACTCGTGGCGGCGCTGGTCACCGGCCAGATGCTCCTCTTCGCGAGCATCGCCGCGGCCGCGGACATCACATCTGCCGGGCCACTGACCCGCGTCATCGTCACGCCCGATCTGGCCTGTCGGGTCGCGCACGTGGCGGACGAGCAGCTGGAGCTCTTCGGCGGCGAAATCGGCTCGTGCGGCACCTTCCTGGCCCTTGGCGGAAATGTCTTCGGCCCGAGTGAAGGAGGCGCGACGACGATTCCGTACACGCCGCAAAGCCAGTCCGCCGTCAGTGGCAACGGCTCGTCAGGAGCTCCATTCCAGGTCGTGACCATCGCCGACGCGGCCGAGGCGGGCGTGCGCATCCAGCAGACCGACTCCTACGTTGTCGGGGCCCAGTCGTATCGCACCGATATTGAGATCCTCAATGGTGGTTCACAGACCGTGAGCGGCATCCTCTATCGCTACGGCGACTGCTACCTGCAGAACTTCGATACGGGTTACGGCCGCGTCGATGACGGCGCACCGGCGTGCATCGTCGACCCAGCGCAGGGGCAGAGGATCGAACAGTGGACGCCGGTGACCCCGGGCAGTCACTACTTCGAAGGCAACTACGCCGACGGTTACAGCCTGATCGGTCAACAGGTGCAGTTTCCCGACACGTGTACATGCACCGAGCTCCTCGACAACGGCGCAGGCCTTTCGTGGCCGGTTTCGGTTGCCCCCGGACAGTCCGTGACCTTCTCGCACGAGACATTCTTCTCGCCGACTGGGCGCACGCCGGTGACCACCTCGTTCACGCAATCCGTGCCGGATCCCACTCAGATCAACCTCGACCCGATCGTCGTGGCCCAGACGGTCGCGATAACGGCCGGAGTGATCCTGCTCGTGCCATTTCCTTCGGCGCTGTTCAACAGCACGCTCGAAGACAACTACGACGAGGTCATGGCCGGGGTCAACCGCATCAGTCGGCGACTGCGGGCATGGTGGCTTGCCTTCATTGCCTGGCTCAGGACCGCGATCGCGCGCCGCAGACAGCCAACGACGGCCACGGACTCGAGCACGTCCGATCATCCATTTGGCGGGCCACTGCCGGGGACTTCGCCTCCCGGACCTGAGCTCACCTCGCGTTTGACCGCTATGGTCGAGTCATCTGTTCCAGGGGCGCCGCTGGCGACGCCGAACCCGAGTCCCGCACAGACGGCACGCGACGTTTGGCGCACGCCGCTCGGGATCGTGGGTTTCGTCGCGCTGAGCGCACTGTTGTATGCGTTCCTCGACCCGACCTTTGGCCTGAGCCTACCGTCCGTGGCCACCTTTCTCGGCCTGGCGATCGGCCTGCTCGTAATCCTCGTTGCGTACGGGACCCCGCTGATCGTCTTCTCGCGCAATCATCACATCGGCATCACCATCCGCGCGCTGCCTGCAACGCTGGTCGTCGCCTTCATCTGCGTGCTCGTAAGTCGGTTGTCCGACTTCCAGCCCGGATATCTGTACGGCTTGATCGTCGGCTTTTTCTTTGCCCACACCGTGACCCACACGACCGAGGGCAAGGCCGAGGCCGCGGCGGCCGGTTCTTCGCTGATCGCGGCCCTGATCGCCTGGATCCTGCTCGCCTTCCTCCGCGGCGACGGCTCAACTGACGCATTCACAAACGCGCTCCTGCAGGCGGCGACGGTGACAGTCGTTGTCGCCGGCCTCGAGAACGCGGTCTTCGCCATGCTGCCTCTGCGCTTCATGCCCGGCGGCGCGGTCTACCACTGGAACCGCGTGGTCTGGGTCGTGCTGATCGGATTGGGGATCTTTGGCTTTGCAGAGGTCCTGCTAAATCCGGGTTCGGGCGCGGGCTACCTCGCCGACACGACGCGGACGTCATTCTTCACACTCGTCCTGATGCTCGGAGGCTTTGGGCTGGCATCGGTACTGTTCTGGGCGTGGTTCCGATTCAGGCCGGACCCGCATCGAACGGAGGGGCCCGGACTGTGAACGATCGTGTCGAGCTGCAGACGGAGGTTGAAGCGCCGCGCGAACTTGTGTTCTCGCTGGTCGCGACGGCCGACGGCCTGCGCCGTTGGCTCGATGCGGCAACTTTGGACGAGCGGGTCGGTGGTGAGTTGCGGGTAACGATGAGAGAGGCGCAGGCCGTCGGCCGTGTCATAGCGCTCGATCCGCCGCAGCACATCAGCTTTGCGTGGGACTGGGTTGCGCGGCCGCTTGGAGCCGCGAGCGTCGTCGCATTCGACGTCATCGACCACGGGGCACGAACGTGGGTCACGCTACGCCACGTGGGCCTGCCCACCGTCGCGCAGGTTGACCTGCATGATCAGATGTGGCGCTACTGGCTGTCGCGCTTCGAGGAAGCCTGCCGCGCACTACCCGCGGCCACTGGATGACTGCTCTGCGCCGACCTCTGATGGGACTGGCGCTCATCGCCATGCTGGCCACGGGATGTGTCGGCAGCCACCCAGTTGGTGAGCCTCTGACGGTCGCCAACGAGGACGGGGAGGCCGCGACAGTTTCCTGGCAAACACCGGGACTGCTGGGGACGATGTGGTTCCCCGACACAGGAACAGACACGGTGCAAGCTTGCAATTCCTACCGCCGCGGCCTCGTAGCCGGGCCAAACCTGATTACGATCAGGGTCAGGGATCAATCGCTCGCCCTCGCATTGGACAGCACTTCGAATGACGAACCTGCGCGTTACGTGTTGATCAGCCCCGAAGGATCCATTTCCGAAGTGGACGAACAGTCAATGCCCACGACCGGCTGCGGGACCATCAACTGAAGCCTTGGGCTACTCGTCCTACCAGTCAATCGATGACCGAACGGCCTTAACGAGCCCGAAAACAGTTCTCATTCCACATTTGATCCGCTCCACGACTCAACGCCGACGGAGATGACCCTGGAATGCGCCTTTTTCGGCCATCCGTCGTTCGTTGGCTCGCCAGACGAGTAGATCTCGGTCAAATGCTCGCTGAGCAGCCGCCTGGTGCGGGTGGCTCGATCGGTCCCGGCGCCGGCGCGGGATCTGTAGAGGCGACTCAGGGCTGGCGGGTCGGCTGTTGCTTCGCGCTCGCCCGCGGCTCCCGAGGCGAGTAGAGCGCCGCGGCGCGGGTGAGTTCGGCGGACACGTTTTCGCGCAAAGCGGCGGGCTCAACGACCTCAGCGTCGGCGCCCCAGCCCATGATCCAGATGCGGATCTCGCGCATGCCCGCAACCGAGGCGCGCCAGAGCATCGAACCGTCGGTTTGATCTTCTGTCTCCTGGGTCGGGTGCCAGCGGGTCTCGGCAGCACGCTTGGCCACAGCGGGCGAGAAGCGGATGACCACGTCAATCAGGTCTTCGTCGGCGATCACATCCCACGCTCGCGCCAGCTCGCCCGCGGCCGAGTAGCCCTCGATCGGCTCGAAAGTCGCCGGCGTCAGGGTGGCGGACAGGATCCGTTCGACCTTGAACGTCCGCCGCGCCTTGCGGCCCTCGTCCCACGCAAGCAGGTAGAGGGCGTGGGTTAGCGCTGACGGCTCAATTGCCAACGGATGAACCTTGGCCTTACGCGATGGCTTTGACGTGTCGTAAACTCCGGCGTCGTACTCGATCTCGACGACGCGCTGCTGCGCCCAACCCTCCGCGAGGACGCGGAAGACCTTCGTGAAGCGCGGGTTGGGCGGCGTCCGGCTGAACACGTCGACGGTCGCCTCGATGTGCGCGGCGAGCACAGGCGGCAGCACCTGGGCCAGCTTGACGAACGCGCCGATCAGCTCCGTGTCGTGTTCGTCGCTGACCTTGGCCAGCAGGCGCGCCGCCAGGAACAGCGTCGTTGCCTCGTGCAGCGTCAGTGCCAGGGGCGGCAGAAACGCGCCGCGCTCCAGGCCGAACTTGCCACCGTCCTGCCACACGGGCAGGCCCGCGTCGGAGTCCATTGACGCCACATCCCGGTAGACCGTGCGCTTGGAGACGCCGATTCGGTCGGCCAGATCCTGCGCGGAGAGCCCGTCTGGGTGATCGTTGAGCAGCATCGCGATGCGCAGGTAGCGCGCCGCCTTGTCCCACTTGGCTCCGCCACGGTCGGCGATGGTGTTCATGTTGCCAAGTTAGCATCGCCCACAGATGAGCCGACGGATGAGCTGGGTGGTGACCACGCCGGCCGCCGCGCGCATTCCGCGCACTCAGTCGCGGCCGTTCGTGAGCATGCTGACCGACTGGGGCGCGCGCGATCCGAGTGCCGCGATCTGTCACGGGGTGGTGCTCAACATCATTCCCGAGGCGCTCATCGTCGACATCACGCACGAGATCGAGAAGTACAACCTTCGCCACGGCGCCTTGATGTTGTGGTGTGCGCTGCCGTACCTGCCGATCGGTGCGCACATGGCCGTTATCGATCCCGGCGTGGGGACGCCGCGCCGACCGGTTGCCATCGAGACGGCCCGCGGCGACACCCTCATCGGGCCGGACAACGGCTTGCTCATTCCTGGCGCCGAGCGGCTCGGCGGGATAACCCGCGTCCACGTCATCGACAACATCCAGTACCGACTGCCGGTGATAACCTCTACATTCCACGGCCGCGTCCTGTTTGCACCGGCCGCCGCACATCTGGCGCTCGGCGTG
>JBBQEC010000043.1:0-12713 GCA_038320305.1 Candidatus Limnocylindrales bacterium
CTCGCCGTTGCCTACGTTCCGCGCGGGCCTGTGCTCGCGAACGACGCTGCCGTCAATGAGTCACTTATCACGGCGATCGTCGCTCTCGCGCGCTCGCAACGGGCGGCGTTCGTCCGATTCGAGCCGGACGTGCTCGAGAACGAGCCTACGGCCGGATCGATCAACGCCAGCTTGCGTCGCCTTGGCTTCAAAACATCCGAGCGAACCCTTCAGCCACGCTCGACCATCCGACTCGACCTATCGCCCCCTGAGGAAGCCCTGATGGCTGCATTCTCCAAGGGACACCGCGCGGACATCCGGCGCGCCGAACGCGACGGAGTCGTGATTCGGATCGGCGCGCCAGAGCAGGATGCGGAAATCCTGCACCAGATGCTCGTCGCAACCAACACACGCAAGAGCTTCGGCTTCCATAGCGCGGGCTACTACCGGAGGCTGCTGGACGACTTCGGTGACGCGGCGCGCATCCAGATCGCGGAGCTCGACGGCGAACCGATTGGGGCGTCGCTGATACTGGCGTTCGGCCGCAACGGCACATATCTCGCCGCCGGATCGACCGCGGCTGGTCTCGAGCATCGAGCCGCGCACCTCCTGCAGTGGCACGCCATCCGCTGGGCCAAGGAGCGTGGCGTCGTCGGATGGGACCTGTGGGGCATCGCCGACGCGCGCGGCCGCTTTGAGATTGCATCGGCGGCGGGCTCCATGAACGACGCCGAGTTGGCCAAAGTCGAGTCCGCTGCAAAGGCAGATCCACTCGATGGCGTCTACCGCTTCAAGAAGGGCTGGGGCGGCACCGTCGTGCGCACCATGCCGGCATTCGATCGGGTGTTCATCCGACCGGCCTACTGGTTCTGGCAGTGGCGTCGCGGCGAAGCTTGACTCACCAAGCTACGCGACACCACAACGTGAACCGCGCCGGTCATTCATACTCAAGTCCGAGAGAGGAAACCCACGTTTGACGTTTGACCGTTTCGGGCTCAGCCCCGAGATCCTGCGCGCAGTCAGCGAGCAGGGCTACGAGATACCGACTCCCATCCAGGAACAGGCCATCCCACTGGTCGCCGAAGGCCGCGACGTGATGGGTCGCGCGCAAACTGGCACGGGGAAGACGGCGGCTTTTGCGCTGCCCATGCTTCAGCGACTGAGCGCTCACGCCAACACGAGCTTCTCGCCCGCGCGACACCCGGTGCGTGCCCTGATTCTGGCCCCAACGCGCGAGCTCGCCGTGCAGGTCTTCGACTCGTTCAAGACCTACGGCCGTCATGTTCCGCTGCGCTATTCAGTGGTCTACGGCGGCGTGCCGATCGAGCCGCAGACAAAAGAGCTGCTCGCAGGTGTCGAGATACTCGTCGCCACACCTGGCCGTCTCCTGGACCATGTCGGCCAGCGCACGGTCAATCTGTCGCAGGTCGAGATCCTCGTCCTTGACGAAGCGGACCGCATGCTCGACATGGGCTTCCTGCCTGACATTCGGCGCATCGTCGACCTACTCATCCACCGCAAGCAGACGCTCTTGTTCTCGGCGACCTTCTCGACGGAGATCCGCGCCCTGGCCCGGACTCTTCTGCAGGATCCGGTGTCGGTCGACATCGAGCCGCAGACGACATCCGCGGACACGGTCGAGCAGGTCGTCTATCTCGTCGACTCGGACCGTAAGCGCGACCTGCTCGCGGAGATCGTCCGGCGCCGCAACCTGCACCAGGTTCTCGTCTTCACGCGCACCAAGCTGATGGCCGGCCGTCTTGCGTCTCAGCTCGATCGCGACGGCGTCGAAGCCATTTCGATCCACGGTGACCGATCCCAGCCAGAACGCGAGCGCGCCCTGGCGGACTTCAAATCAGGCTCAGTACGCGTGCTGGTAGCAACGGACGTGGCGGCGCGTGGCCTGGACATCGACGCGCTACCCATCGTCGTCAACTTCGAGATGCCCCACACACCGCATGACTACGTTCACCGGATCGGTCGAACTGGTCGGGCCGGCGCGGCGGGCGAAGCGATCTCGCTCGTGGCACCCGAGGAAGAGGACTATCTCAAGCAGGTCAATCGGTTGCTCAAACGCGACCTGCCTGTTCGCGTCGTCAAGGGCTTCGAGCCGACTCTCGGCCCTGGACCGGCCCCCCGACGCACGAGCGGCTCCCGCTCAAGCTCTCCAACTCCGCGTCGGCCTTCCGGCAGACGCAGCCAAGGCACTGGAGAGACCTCTGCGCGAGTAGCCTGAGGTCGTGCCACTCAGGCTCGAAGACTATGCGCTGATCGGCAACACGCATACGGCGGCGCTCGTCGGTATCAATGGCTCCATCGATTGGCTGTGCGCACCGCGTTTCGACTCCGCCGCATGCTTCGCAGCCCTTCTGGGCGACGACAGCAACGGCCATTGGCGGCTCTCCGCGAAGGGTGTAGCTCGAGCCACCAAGCGACGCTATCTGCCCGGCGCGCTGGTGCTGGAAACCGACTGGGAGACGTCCACGGGCGTCGCGAGGGTGACCGACTTCATGCCCGTGCACACGACTCACCCGGACGTCATCCGGCTGGTGCACGGGATCAGCGGCACCGTCGAAATGGACATGGAACTCGTCGTCCGGTTCGACTACGGCCGCCTCGTGCCGTGGGCCCGCCGGGTCGGTGGGGACTTGGCGTTCGTGTCCGGGGCCGACTCACTGCTGCTGCGCACGAACCTGCCGACCCACGGCGAGGACGCTCGAACACACGCCGAATTCACCATCGCGGAAGGCCAGTTCGAGTCGTTCGTCCTTTCATGGGGGCCGTCTTTTGAGGGTCCCCGCGAACCGCCGCACGCCGCTGGATCGCTCGAGGCGACCCTGGATTGGTGGCGCAGTTGGTCCAGCCGTCTGCAATACAAAGGACAGTGGCGCGACGAAGTCCGCGACTCGTTGATGGTGCTGAAAGCGCTCACGTACGCTCCTACTGGCGGCATAGTCGCTGCTCCAACTACATCGCTGCCTGAGCAGATAGGCAGCGTGCGCAACTGGGATTACCGCTACTGCTGGCTGCGCGACGCGGCCTTCGCGCTCTGGGCTCTCAATATTGGTGGCTACCTCGAAGAGGCCCGCGCGTGGCGCAATTGGCTCTTGCATATCGCGGCCGGCGATCCGAATCAGCTTCAGGTTCTCTATTCCGTCACCGGCCAGTCGCACCTCGTCGAGCAGACGCTCGACTGGTTACCGGGCTACGAGAAGTCAGCGCCTGTCCGGATTGGCAATGCGGCTGTTGATCAGTTCCAGCTCGACGTCTACGGGGAGGTTCTGGACGCACTCCATCTCGGCCGAATCATGGGCATGGAGTACGACCCTCAGGCTTGGGCACTGCAGCGCCATTTGGTGCAATGCGTCATGGACCGCTGGCGCGAACCGGATGAAGGATTGTGGGAGGTCCGCGGCCCACGCCGGCACTTCACGCACTCAAAGGTGATGGCGTGGGTGGCGCTCGATCGCGCGGTCCGCGCGATCGAGAAGTACGGCCGCGAAGGGCCGCTCGAAGAATGGCGCCAGGTGCGCCAGGAGATCTTCGACGATGTGCTCGCCAGGGGCTTTGACGCCGAACGGAACACATTCGTCCAGGCCTATGGCCAACCGGCCTTGGATGCCAGCCTGCTAATGATCCCGCTCGTCCATTTTCTGCCCGCAACCGATCCGCGCATGAAGGGCACGATCGAAGCGATCAAGAAGGAGTTGATGCGCGACGGATTCGTGATGCGCTACAAGACCGACGAGACGGACGACGGGCTGCCGCCGGGCGAGGGCACGTTCCTGCCGTGCACCTTCTGGATGGTCGACAATCTGGCCCTGATCGGCGAGGTCGAGGAGGCGACGCAGATCTTTGAGCGGCTGCTGGCGCTGCGCAACGACGTTGGCCTGCTGTCCGAGGAGTGGGATCCCCAGAAGAAGCGCCTGTTGGGCAACTACCCCCAGGCTCTGACCCACGTAGGCCTGGTCAATTCTGCCTACAACCTCGATCGCGCACGACGCGCGCGGGCGGCCGCGATGCGTTCGGCCTAGCCGAGCCCTGCGTCCGCCTCGCGCGCATGGCGCGCGAGGCGGCCTTCGAGGTGCTGTCTGACGCGCGGCCACTCTTCCTCGATGACGCTGTAGTACGAGGAATGGCGGCGCCGGCTGCCTTGCGTGACCATGTGGTTGCGTAGCGTTCCCTCTTCGATGGCGCCGATTCCCAGCAACGCTGCCCGAGATCGTTCGTTGAGCGAATCGGTCTTGAACTCGACCCTCAAGGCGCCGAGCGTGTCGAACGCGTTGCGCATCATCAGCAGCTTCGCTTCCGTGTTGATGGCGCTGCGCTGCCAGCGTGGCGAGATCCACGTCCAGCCGATCTCGAGCCGGCGGTTGGAACCGTCGATGTTCAGGAAACGCGTACTTCCCACGACACGTTTTGATGCACGATCGATGATCGCGAAGGGCACCTGTGATCCGTCGACGGCATCCGCCAGAGCGTTCTCCACGAGCGCGCGCATCTCGCCGGGTGACTGCACCGATATCGGCATCCAACGCCAGATCTCGGCATCGAGGCCAACGTCCGTCAGGCCGGCGACATGATCGAGCGATAACGGCTCGAGACGAACCCAGTGACCTTCAAGAACGATCGGCTCAACCCAGCGAACATTCGGCATTGATTCAGCCGGCCACGATGTGTTCGCCGATGGCGAACGGGTTCAGCTCTGCTCGGCGCAGGCGCGTACTCTCATCTGCCGATCGAGCTCGTCGGCATGCTCGGCGAGCTGGCGCGTGAGCGTTGGCAGCGAGCCATTGGACTCGGACAACATGCGGCGCGACCGTTCGAGCACGTCCGGGTCCGCTCGGTACGCCGGATAGAGCGACTGGATGTAGGCCCGCGCGAAGGGATGATCGCGGTCCTCGAAGATGTCGCGAACGCTATCGAAGAACTTGTCGACATACGGCGCGAGAACATCGCCCTGGTGCGCCCAGAAGAAGCCCATCATCGCCGCGCGCGTCAAGTGGAATGAGCCGTAGCCCTCGCCGTTGATGCGCTCCCACGTACGCTGCTTGGACTCTGGCGCGGGTCGCGCGGCGTCGGCCTGCAGCATCGCGCGGCGGCCACGGTCTGATGGGTCGCGTTGCGCCTGTTCGGCGAGAAGACGGTCGGCGTCATCAACCCCATAGGCGATGGCGCGCACGCTCACGGCCCAGCGCATCTCCTGATCGAAGTCAAAGCCGGCCAGTTCCTCTACGCCGTCGATGATGCCAACCAGGCGCGCGACGTCGTCGCGTGAGGCCGCGGCGCGGATCGCGGAACGCGCCCAGGCGATCTGTGCATCCGGGAGCCTGGCCACCGACAACGCGTCAAGTGCGAGGTCGAACCATTGATGAGCCTCGGCAAGGCGCATTGATTCCGGTACGTACCGGACCAGCGTTACGGCCACTCGCTCGAGGATGACTTCAAGGATGTCCTGATCCAGCTCGCTCGGCAGCTGCGCGCGGCAGATGGCCAGGTAGTCGGTTGACGTGAGCTGGCAGTCGCGCACCATCTCCCACAGAGAGGCCCACAACAGGTTGCGTAGAAGAGCGTCCTCGACGCGATCAAGGCCGCCGCGTGCGTAGTCGACAGATTTCTGATCGAGCTGGATCTTGGCGTAGGCGTGGTCGCCATAATTCGGGAACACAAGGTCGGGCTCGGTCATTCCAACCGCGCCAGAGATCTGCGTCCGCGGGCCATCGATCGACGCCGGCAGCGATGCTGAGACCTTCAGCTTGCCGTCCCGCTCGACGCCAAAGCCAACCTCGAGCGCGTGCGGTCGAAGAGTCGGGAACTGCTCGGAGGCCGTCTGATCGATCGTGAATGACTCAATCTCGCCGTCGACCGCAGTCCAACGCGCGCCGAGCGTGTTGACCGACGCCGTCTGCAGCCACAGCTTGGACCACTCGGTCAGGCTGATGTTGCCCGCCTCCTCGAGGCAGCGCAAGAAGTCGGTCAGAGTGGCGTTGCTCCACGCGTGGCGCCGGAAATAAAGGCGCATCCCATCGCGGAACGCGTCGCGGCCGATGTATTTGACGAGCTGCTTGAGAACGGACGCGCCCTTGCCGTAGGTAATGCCGTCGAAGATGAGGAATGCAATCTCCGTGTCCGCGGCACGGCCGGAGATGGGGTGTGTCGTGGGCAGCTGGTCCTGCTGGTACGCCCAACGCTTGATGTCCGCGTTGAACACTTTCCACGCGTTGGTGAAGCGCGTCGCCTCCGTCATGGCCAGGTAGCTGATGTACGTGGCGAAGCTCTCGTTGAGCCACAGGTTGTCCCACCAGCGCATCGTCACGAGATTGCCGAACCACATGTGCGCAAGCTCGTGCAGGAACGTCTCGGCCCGATCGAGGCGCTCGTTGTCGGTCGCCTGGTCGCGGAACAGGTATGCCTCGTTGTACGTGACGCAGCCCACGTTCTCCATCGCGCCGGAGTTGTACTCGGGCACGAACACCTGGTCGTACTTGGAGAACGGATAGGGCTGGTCGAATAGCTGTGCGTAAAAGTCCATGCCCTGTCCGGTTATCTCGAGTATCTCGGCGGCCTGCTCGTCGAGATACTTCTCCATCGAGTGGCGCGAATAGAGGCCCATGTCGAGCGAGCCATGTGTCTGGCGGCGCACCACGTACGGGCCGCACACGAGCGCGGTCAGGTAGGTGCTGAAGACCTCAGTTTGATCAAAGCGGTGCGTCTTACGCCCGTCGTCAGGCGGGCTGACCTCGGCTTCCGGCGAGTTGGTGATCACCGCCCAATCGGCCGGCGCCGTCACGGTGAAGCGATACGTTGCCTTGATGTCCGGCTGGTCGAAGCACGGATACAGGCGGTGCGCCTCGTACGGCTCGAAGTTCGTGTACACGTACTCGTGGCCGTCTTCCGGATCGACGAAGCGGTGGAAGCCGTCGCCCGTCGTGTCGTAGTCATTGACGTACTCGACGTGAATGGTCATCTGACCGCCGACTATGTGTCCCGGAAGTGTCAGGCGATAGCCATTCCACTCGGGGTCGATCTTCTGGCCGTTGACTTCCAGAAGCTCGATCGTGCGGCCGCGGAAGTCCAGGAAGAGTGGTCCGGCGCCGGACGCGGTGAGACGAATCGATATGTCGCCGTGGTAGTTCGACTGACCTGAGACCAGGTCCAGTGCGATGCTGTATGAGACATCACTTACGCGACTGGCCCGCGCTGCCGCCTCTGATTCCGTGAGGACGTCGCGCGCTGAGGCCTGACCGGGCAGGGTTGCGATCTGTGACAAATTGAGGCTCCACTCGCGGGGGCTGCCTGGCACAGGCGGCAGGAGGCGCGAGTGTAACCCCTGCGAGGGGTGTCCGCGCTACCCCGATGTGACTAGCGACGAATATTCGTACCGGTTGAACGCAGCCAGATTGTCTTTGGCTCGGTTGTCAGGCGCGGAGCAGGTCCGAGCCTTCGGCCTCGTCGACGGCACGCGCGCACGTCGGGCAGTACCACCGCGCCTCCAGCGCCGAGCCGCACGTGACGTGGCGGAGTGCCATTCCGACCGGCGCGCCGGCCGCGGCGCCGGAAGAGCCCCACGCAGCGAGCAGACGCAGCACGCCAGCGAGCTCGCGGCCGTCGTCAGTCAAGGTGTAGTCCTGGCGCGGCGGCCGCTCCTGGTACGCGCGGCTGACGACCACACCTTCGCGCTCGAGGCGGCGCAGCCTGTGGGTCAGGATGTTCGGGGCGATCCCCGCTACGGCTGCGGCGAGATCGTTGAAACGACGCGGCCCGTCGAGCAGCGCTTCCACGACCAGGAACGACCATCGGTCGCCGACACGCGCCAGGGCGCCATCCAGGGCCGACACCGATTCCTGCTTGTGCTCTGCCACGACTCCATCCTGCCACGCGCCGGGATCCCCTTGCGCACCTTTGCGCATTGGTGCTAACTTGCAAGTTGCAAGTTACATCTCAACTCTACTAGCTGATGGAGTCCGCTGACATGGCAACACTCGACGAGCTCGAGTCCTCTTTCGCATCAATTCTCGACAAGGTCGGACCGTCCGTCGTCCGGCTCGGTGGCTGGCGCGGCGGCGCCGGCGTAGTCGTCGGTAACGGCGCCGTCCTCACCAACGCGCATAACGTTCGCGGCGAATCGGCCACGGTTACTTTTGCGGACGGCCGCGAGGCAGAGGCCACCCTGGCAGGCGTCGACATCGACGGTGATCTTGCCGTGCTGACTGTCGATACGGGCAGCACGCCAGCCGTCGAATGGTCCGCGCGCGTTGCCTCGATCGGCACGGCTGCATTCGCGGTTACGACCAACGGCAGCGCCAATCGCGCCACTTTCGGCTTCGTGTCGAGCGTCCAGCGCTCTTTCCGCGGACCGCGCGGCCGGCGCATCTCAGGCAGCATCGAACATACCGCTCCCCTCGCGCCGGGTTCGTCGGGCAGCCCGCTCGTCGACCGTAATGGCAAGCTCATCGGCCTGAACACGAATCGCGTGGGCAGCGGCTTCTACCTGGCACTGCCCGCGGACGACGCGCTCAAGAATCGCATCGCGGCTCTTCAGCGCGGCGAGTCAGCCGAGCGGCCACGACTGGGCGTGGGCATCGCGCCGTCGTGGGTGGCCAATCGGATGCGCCGTTCAGTGGGCCTCGACGAGCACGAAGGCGTGCTTGTCCGTGACGTCGAAGAGGGCAGTGCCGCCGAACACGCGGGCATCCGCGAGGGCGACATGATCGTCGAGGTTGGCGGACGGGCGATCGTCGAACCAGATGACGTATACGACGCGCTCGGATCGGTCGATCCAAACGGGACGCTACCGGTCAAGCTTGTGCGCGGTGCGCAGGAGCTGACCGTCGAAACGCACTTCGGGTCAGCTGCCCCGAGCGATCAGTCCGACGGCCCGGTTCACTAGGGCGTGGCGGATGGGGCCGGCGTGATCGTCGGCCCCCCGAGCAGCGATATCGCCTTGAGCAGCTGGAGGTCCGTGATCGAACCGAGCTGATCGGCCGTCAGGTCCTTCAGGTCGTTCGGCTCGATCGGCACGTCGTTGGGCCCGAGCGTGACCGGATCCGTTGGCGTGATGCCCTTGCCGAAGATCAGGTCGCCATTCGGTGTCAGCCAGCGCTCGATGGCGAGCCTGACGACGGAGCCATCGGAGAGCGTGAACGGGAGCAGCACCGTGCCCGTGCCGAAGGTAGTCTCGCCGACCAGCTGAGCGCGATCGGCGGCCTGGAGTGCCCCGGACATGATCTCGGCCGAGCTCGCCGTGTTGTTGTCGATCAGCACCACGAGGGGCACATCGGACGACTGAATGCTGTCGTCCGTCAGCACCGGGATCTGTTGTCCGTCGGCGGTCTCGCGAATGTAGACGGTCTTGTCGTGGAGGAACACGCTCGATGCCTTGACGGCTTCGTCAACGTAGCCGCCCGGGTTGCCGCGTAGGTCGAGTACGACCGAGTTCGCGCCCGCGGCGAGTGCGGCATCGAGCGCCGCGCTGAGCTCGTCTGCGGAACCGGCCGAGAACTGTGCGTACCTGATCAAGGCGATGTCGGTGCCCGGGACCATGGTCCACGACACGGCTGGGAACTTGATCTTGGCGCGGGTAATGGTGAAGTCGAGCTGCTCACCGGTCGACGGTCGCTGGACACTGACGGTCACCGGGGAGCCTTCGTCGCCGCGGACCATGTCGACGAGGTCGCTGGGGAGCACTCCAACCGTGCTCTGGCCGTTAACCGAAACAATGACGTCGCCGGCTTTCATGCCGGCAGCTTCCGCGGGACTGCCGGGCACGACCGACACTACGATCGACTGACCGTCCTTCTGGCCGAGCAGGACGCCGATGCCGACCACATTCGGGTTGAGAGCGTTCTGTTCAGCCGCGGCCTGGTCAGGCGTCAGAAAGACGGTGTGCCCGGTGTCGCCGAGAGCCTGTACCAGGCCGCGGATGGCTCCATAGGTCAGCGTCGTGGGATCAAGATCAGCGCGGCCAACAAAGTTCTGCTGGATGAGTTCGACTGCCTCGTTGAGCAGGCCGAAATCGATCAGGCCTCCTGGCGCGGTACTTGCTGTTGGTGCGCCGCTCGCCTGGCTCGCCGGCGTCGTCGCGGACGATCCGGCCGGCCCATCAGCGCGACCAAGGGCGCCGGTCGAGCCGACTGCGACACCGATGACGAAGACGATCGCGAGCAAAAGCACCGCGGCGATGGAACGCGCTGGTCGCGAGGCGGGCGGTGGCGGATACGCCTGAGGAGAGCCCGGAAGAGGGTCGTTCATCGTGGATTGCTCATTGAGCGGTGATCATCGGGCAGGGAGGAAAAGCACGCTGTGGAAGCCCGGTTTGGATACTCCGTGGATAAATCGGGCGGCGGCTCACGATTCGTGGACAACCCATATTGCGCCCGGTCGACACCGCCCAATATTCTCTGGTCGTCCCGAAGGGGCCACGGAAACGGAGTCGACACCACTGGTTCGCCAGAGGAGCTGAAAACCGAGCCGGGCGGCTCCTTCGGGCGTTTTCATGTCCGCCACGAGTGACGTCAGTGGTTGGCCAACTCGACGCCTACGACCTCGGCGCTCCACGGACAGAAATAGTCGCCCGTGATCGTGTCGTTCTCGACGTACGAGGGCTTGCCGTCGCACACCTCGGTTGTGGCGTCGGCGAACTCGAACGTGCTCGGGTCGATGTGCCAGCTCCAGCCGATGTTCACACTTGGATCGTCGCGGACGACGACGCCGTTGGGAATGCGGGGCGCATCCTGGCCCGCGAGCAGCTCCTGGGCTATGACCACGTTGGCGGGCGCGGTGACGAGGACGCGATATTCCTGGTTGACCACCTTGAACGTCACGATCACCGATCCCTGGGGGAACGTTGGCTGCGGCGTGGGTGTGTGGATGGGCGGTGAAGTCGTTGGAGAGCGCGACGGAGTTGAGCGGGGTGTCGGTGAGGGTGTCGGAGGTGGCGAGGCCGTCGGCGACGGGGCCAGGCTTGAAGTTGGAGACGGAGAGGCCGTCGGCGACGCTGTGGGAGGGAGCGTCGGCGTGGCGGTCGACGGCAATGTCAACGCCGGGGTCGCCGACGGAGAGGCAGACGCTGTTGGCGCTACCGCCGACGGCGAGGCGCTGGCCGGCGGATGGTATGGCCGCCCGCACGCGAGGGGCACGAGCGCAACCAGACCGACGGCGATGACGAGTGAGCGCGACAAATCAATTCCCGGTTTCGACACCTTTAGGCGCCTCAGACGGTGACTGCAGAGCAGAAGTTCCGCTCTGGCCCAAAGGTCAGAAGACTTCCGGGCACCACGCCTCGACTGGCGAGTGGAGCATCGCGTCAGCGCGCGCCCTCGCGCCACTGCTCAGCTCGCGCGTTCGGCCGGCGCGCGCCAGGTCACCGAGCGTGAAGCCGCCCAGGTACAAGGCGCCCAGATCTGTCGCGTCAAGGTCGATGTCAGCGGCGTCGTCGGTGCGCACGACCGTGCCGCGGCCTCCCTGTGTCGTCAACCGAAATCGGCCGCCGGCACGGGGCATGAATCCATCGCGCACCTCGAGCACGACCGTGCCATCGGCCGAATAGCCGCGCCGCTCGAGAGCCGCAGCGACGTCGAGGATGCGCAGCCACATCCCATCGCGCACGCGCAGGTTTACACGGCGCGGCTCAGCGAGCATCAGCATCAACGGCTCGTGAGCGCTACCCGAGCGAGTCGTGATGCGCTTTACGAGATCGACGCCGAAGATGAAGCGCCACATCTCGCGCAGGGCCTCGCCGTCGAGGGCCATGATCTCGATCACCGCGAGCTCGGATCCGGGCACCGAGTTTGCCCACTCCTGTTTGACGCGGTACATCGCGTAGGCATCGGGCTGCCCTGATGCCGACTCGTGGATGGCATAGAACCGGCGCTCGAAACCACGTCGCGCCCACTTGAAATCAGCCAGAACCTCGATCTGCCACCACGTATCGTTGCGCGAAAAGAAACCGGGAATTCGTGCTCGGTTGTGCTCGAAGATCGGCTCGTATAGGCGCCGCGCCTCCCCTGCCTCGACGAGCCGAACGTTGCCGCTCGGCGGATTGGGCGGCACGAGAATGGCTCGCTCATGCTCGAGCTCAATCGACGATGCGAACGTTGACAGTCCGTAGCCGAACCGCTGATAGATCGATCCCTCGGACGCCCACAGCACCGCCAGCGGCTCGTGACGCTGTTCGGCGTCATCGAGCATGCTCGTCATGAGCTGGCGGAGCGCGCCGCGTCGGCGATGCGTGGGCATGATGCCCACCCAGGTGATCCCCGCAGAGGGCACCGCAGCACCGCCTGGAACGGTCACATCGAACGAGAAGATGCTCCCGCCGCCGACGATCTGGTCGCCGTCGTAGGCGCCGAACGTTCGCTCAGGCTCGACCGTGGGCGCAACATCGCGCCAATCCTGCTCGGGAATGTGCTCACTATTGGCAAAGCCGACCGACTGAACCCAGTTATAAAGGTCGCCGGCTGGAACTTTCCTGATGTCTATCTTCACGCCCTCAATCGATCGGAATGTTTTCGCGACCGGAGCTCGCGTCGCCTTCTGGTCCGCCTGTCGGTTGGTCGTCATGGGCCATGTTGTCCGAGCCGTCGTCGAGGCGTGCCGCCCAGTGATCGAGCATGCTCTTGATCGCGAGCAGGTCGTGGCGCAACGAGGCGCGAACGTGGCTGCGCGTATCGTTCGGAACGACAGCGTCCATCGCTGCCTTCGAGCGTCGCATCGCCTTTTCCATGGTGCGCTCG
>JBBQEC010000044.1:0-12554 GCA_038320305.1 Candidatus Limnocylindrales bacterium
CGATCAGAGCCAACCACGAACGCGCGCGCGTGTGTTGTCGATAGAGCTCGACGGCGAGCGGGATGAGGAGCAGGACGCCGAACGGCCGGGTCAGCGCGGCCAACAAGCCGGCAACGCTGCTGCGGCCCCACTCGCCGGTACGAGCGTGATAGAGCGACGCCACGGCCGCAGCAAGGAACACGGGCTCGGCATAGACCGAGGACAGGAACAGGGTCGTGGGAAAGACAAGGACGTAGAGGACGGTGCGGCGCGCCAATGACAGTGAGAAGTCGCGCGCGACGAGCGCAGACAAGTACAGCAGCGCGAGGAACAGCGCGACGTTCGAGATGACAAAGCCGACGAAGGCACCTGTTTGCGTGTCGACTCGCCCCACGGCAACCAGAACGAGTCGGATGAGCAGCGGATAGAGCGGGAAGAAGGAGACGTTCGATTCGGGCGCAGTAGGCGCGTCATAGCCCCGGACCGCGATGTTGATGTAATGCTGCGCGTCCCACTGCGCCCACATGTCCAGCGCGGGTAAATGAGGCAAGAGGTCCAGGTGCCGCGGACCCGTGCTGACCAGCGCGATCGCGATGACGCCGATCGCCATCAGACCCAGGCGAGTCGCGATCAGCAGGGCTAGGTCGTACAGCCACTCGCGGCGCACGACCTGCGAAAACGTCACGCGCGCAGTGTGACTGTTCAGGGTCGAGACTCTCTTTCGCGGCCGTGTTGATTCCGAGTCGCCTCGTTCCGAGGTGTGATGACCCAGCCGCGAACGCGCGCGGCCGGCTGACTCAGCGAGTCGAGAAAGTTGAGTGCGAATTAGCTGTAATTCTTGCCGTTATCGACGCTGACCTCTACTATTCGCAACTTCAGGTTGACAGAAGAGGCGACAACGACATGCAAGTGTTGAAATTGCGAGATTTCCGCCTGTTGTGGATCGGAGAGGCAATCTCTGCCCTGGGCGACCAATTCGCCCTGATCGCCCTGCCTTGGCTCGCCCTGGTCCTGACCGGCAGCGGCTTCGCTCTCGGCACCGTGCTGGCTGTCATGGCAATCCCTCGGGCGGTGCTGATGGTCGTCGGTGGGGCGTTCGTCGACAGACTGTCGCCGCGGCGCGTGATGCTCCTGTCCAACGCGGTGCGCTTCGTGGCCGTGTCGGTCCTTGGCGTGGCTGTCGTCGCGGGCGCCGCGCAGCTGTGGATGCTCTACATATTTGGCCTCATCTTTGGCATCGCCGACGCCTTCTTCTTCCCCGCGCAAACTTCGATTGTTCCGGCGCTGGTGCCGGGCGAGCAGCTTGGCCATGCCAATGCCATCGTTCAGGGCACAGCCCAGCTGACCGTCTTCGTTGGTCCGGCGATCGCGGGCGTGTTGATCGCCATCCTCGGCTCCAGCGGGGCGCGGCCATCCGCGGAGGGAATCGGCGTCGCGCTGCTTGTCGACGCGGGGGGTTTATCGTTTCCCTCGTGACCCTGTGGTTCATCCGCGGCGGGTCCGGAAAAGTTGCCGAAGCGGCGGCGTCAGTCGTGGCGCAGATCAAGGAGGGCGTCTCGTTCGTCTGGAACTGGCCCTCGATGCGCCTGATGGTCACCTGTCAATGGCGGGAAACCTGCTCATCGTCGGGCCGATCGAAGTGGGTCTGCCCGTTCTCGCTTTCACGCGGTTGCCAGAGGGCGCCGCAGCATTCGGCATCATGACTTCAGCCTTCGGGCTGGGCTCGTTAATCGGCCTCGGCGCGGCCGCGACGCTGCCGGCGCCGCGGCCGGCTCTGTTCAGCACCGCTGCCCTCGGCACGATCGCTGTTGCGGGGATTCTGCTCGCCGTGATGTCTGCCGTGTACGCGACGATCCCCGCCCTGGTGCTCGCCTTCGTCATCGGCATCAGCCTCGGTTTCAGTAACCTGCTCACGATCACGTGGATCCAGCGCCGCGTGCCCGGCACGCTGATGGGCCGCGTCATGAGCGTGATGATGTTTGGGTCGCTGGGCCTGGTTCCGCTTTCGACGATGCTGGCCGGCGTGTTCGTGACCATCGATCTGTCGGCCGTGCTCGTTGTGGGCGGTGTCGGGATGACGGTCCTGGTCCTCGTGTCACTTCTGCTCCGCCCGATTCGACGCATGGGCTATGAGCCCGTGCGTCCCAGCCAGGCCCAGGCAGCGGCCGACGTAGGAGCGGCGCCCGCCGCGGCATGAGTTCGAAGAACTAACCCGCCGGCGAGCAACCGGCGCGGCATGCTCCGCGTCATCGGCAGGTCGCGGGTATCCGCGCAGCAACGCTCGCCGGAGGGACCATGTTTTCTACGACAGCCAATCAGCTCACTCGGATAGCCGTCGCGACACTGCTCGTGGCACTGGCGGCCGCGTGCGGATCCACAACGCCGACTGCCAGGCCGGCGCTAAGCCGACCGCCAACAACTCCCCCGACTCTTTCTCCCAGCTCCACGCCAACATCTCCGCCGTCGACGCCGACGGTCCTTCCGTCGTCGCCGACTCCTCCTCCGATGCAGACGTCGGGTGACGCAACATTGCTGCTCGTGGTCACGAGCGAGGGCGGCTTCATTGCACCGTCTGCGCATCTGGGCGATCTACCGACAGTCGTCGTCGACACTGCTGGCGACATATACGAGGCCGGCCCGGTCCCGACGTGTCCGTCTGGAATCACATACGGGTTACTGATACCGCACGTGGGTGTGCGTGATGTCGGAGCGAATGGTGCGGCCCAGATACTTGCAGCGATGCGTGAGGCCGGACTTGACGCGGCAGGCCCGAGCGGGGTCACGGGTGACGCCGGGGTCACGGTCTTCACCGCCGAGATCGACGGACAGGAGGTCGTTAACCGAGTCGCCGCAGGTGGACCCGGCCCAGGCCACCCCGGCAGTTCGCCAGCGCCGGCCTTTGACCTGCTCAATCGACTACTGGACGCGGGCGAAACGTGGGGAACGGCCGATGTTGTATCGGCCACCTTCGTGCCGACCGCTTACAAGATCTACGCGGCACGTGTTGCTGACGGTGGGAGCTCCACCGCAGAATGGCCCTTGGCTTCATTGGCCGAATTCGGTTCGCCGGCGACGCCTGATTTCGGAGTTAGTGGTTTGCGCACCGGCGTCGTATTCGGAGACGACGCGCCCAGACTCGCGATGGAGCTGGGCAATCAAACCTCCGACACGCTCGTCACATCCGACGGAGCGAGTTATCAGATCTGGATTCGACCGCTGCTTCCGCCTGAACTGACGCAATGAGCGAATGGCGCTCGCGCTTCGTCCCAGCGTGGGCGCTTCTCCCTCTGCGTGTCTTCTTCGGTGTCACCTTCCTATACGCCGGTATCGATAAGCTGCTTGACCCGACGTTCTTCGATCGGGGGAGTGCGACCTCGGTTCAGGCTCAGCTCCTGATATTTGAGCGGTCGTCGCCACTGGCGCCGCTCGTCCATGCCGTGGAGCCATATGCCGTCGTGGTGGGCATACTGATCGCCCTTGGTGAAGTCGCAGTCGGCCTGGGCGCTCTGACCGGAATTGCCTATCGACTGGCAGCCTTGGGCGGCGCGCTGATCTCGTTTCTGTTCTTCCTGACCGCATCGTGGACAACGCACCCGTACTACTTCGGCAACGACCTGCCCTATGCGTTTGGCTGGCTGACTCTGGCATTTGCCGGCCACGGCAACTTGTTCGTGTTGCGGCTCGCGCGCACGTCCAACGACGGGGACCAACCCGTAGACGCGCGCCGGCGCGGCATCGTCCAGGTGGGCTTGCTGGCCTTCGTGACGCTGCTCGTCGGCGGCGGCGCGGCGCTGGTCAGGTCCGTCCGCAACGAGCCGTCGCCGAGCGACATCGGCGCCGGCCCGTCGTCATCGCCCGCGGCCGGACAATCGCCGGCGCCGAGCAGCGCTCCGACTGGTTTACCGACGGCAGCCCCTAGCCCGACCGCGACCGCGACCGCGACGGCCAGCGCTGGCAACGGCATAGCCATCGCCCGGATCGCGGACGTGCAGAATGCCGGCGCGCGGCGCTTCACAGTGCCAATCACGGCGCCCGCGCCACTACCGGCAGGCGATCCCGGCATTGTGGTCGCTATCGGCAATGGTAAGTTCGCCGCATACGACGCGATGTGCAGGCACGAGGGCTGCCGCGTTGGTTTTGGCTCCGGTTCTGGCACCATCGTGTGCCCCTGCCACGGAGCTGAATTCGACCCTGCCGATCACGCAGCCGTCCTGGGTGGCCCGGCGCCACGACCGCTACTTGAGCTGCCGCTCGTCGTCAACGCGCAGGACGGCACCATCGCCCTCGCCATCTCGTAAGCATGAATTGCCTACGACTGGGCGGCGTATCGTTCGCTGATGGACGCGCATGTCCCGTTCGGCACGCTCGACTACGTGTATATGCCGAGCAAGGACGTGGCTGCGGACCTGCGCTACTTCACTGACGTGCTTGGCGCCACGCGCATCTTTGCGATCGAAGATGGTGGTGCGCGCGTGGCGATGATCGCGCTGGGGGAGGAACCACCCCAACTACTGCTCACGGACCATCTCGACACTGACGCGCCGATCCTCGTCTTCCGCGTCCCCGACCTTGGTGATCAGGTCGACCGCCTGCGCAAACAGGACGTCGAAGGGTGGCGACTGGAGCTGCCCATGGGTCCGGCTTTCTCATGGCGCGCGCCCGCCGGCCAGCGTATTGCGATATACGAGCCGACACGCGTCGAAGTCGTCCAACGTTTCCTGGGCCGCAGCGACTTCTGACGCCGATGCGCACGTTCACATCGACGCTTGACATCAACAGCGCTCCAGAGGTGGTGTTCGGCTACGCGACAGAACCACTCAACTTTCCGAAGTGGCAGCCAGACGTCGTCAGCGTCGAGTGGGATGGCGCCGGCGGGCGAGTCGGGTCACGGTTTACCACCCGCCGGCGTCTGCTCGGCGGGGTTCAGTCCTACGTCCAGGAGGTGATCGAGCGCGTCCCGTTCCGGTCGTGGGCGGCCGGGGGAGTAGAGGGCATGCTGCGGCCAAATGTAAGCGTCGTTGTCGAGCCGATCGACGACGGCATGCACTCGCGCGTGACGTTCACGTTGAGCTATAGCTCCAGCGGCGCTGGTGCGTTGCTAGTGCCCGTCGTCGAACGCGCAACACCCAGACAGTCCGACCGTAGCCACGAGCGCCTCAAGCACATCCTCGAGGTTCGCCGCTAGCCGATCAGATGTCGCGCCGGAGGAGGATGCCCAAGTTGGCTTTCCACGGCCCGACCTGGGCATCGCGCGCGCCGGCGAGTGCCGCATAGATCTGTGCGATGTGATCCAGGTCGTGCACGGACCAGGTCGCGATCAGTTCGGCCAATGTCACCTCGCCCAGATCAGGATGCAGACCGCGGCGATCCATGTCGTCCACGTCGACGAGCTCGCGCATGCGTTCGATGTTGTCCGCCCGAAGCTCTGCAAAATGGTCGAGCAGCTGATGCATCGTTTCGTCGCGGTCACGCTCGACGTGCGCGAAGCGATCGAACGGGTCGAATGGACGCGACGTCCCGTCGTTCAGGATTCGTTCCACGCGCGGGATCCAGTTTTCCAGCTCGCCCGTGACCAGATGGCCCACGACGTCCTGCGCCGTCCAGCCGCCGGGCGTGTCGCGCTCCGTCAGCCACGACTCGGGCAGACCAGCGAGCAACTCGTGAAGGACGCGCGGCGTCCGCTCGAGAAGGGCGATCGACTCATCGAGTGACACACGATCAAGCATGTGGCAGATCTTAGTTTGCACGCGATACTGAATGGCAATGACACACTCTCTGGCCACGCCGGGGACGTGGTCGCTCGACGCGAACCGTGTCGCCATCGAGTGGTTCAAGGAATGTGGCAAGCCACCGTCCGCGGCTCTCGGGAAAGAGGTTGATCGCCTGTCCGGGTTAGTCGGTCGTCCACTGGAGCAAGTGCTGACCTTCGTCTGAGCCGCGCATCGGGCGAACGTAGCGACGGATATGGAACGGCGGCGGTCTTGCGACCGCCGCCGTGCGTCGGGCAGCTGAGAAGGAAACGACTAGCCGGCCGCAGGCTCCGCCATGGCCTCGGTGCGGGAGCGCTCCTCGGCGCCCGAACGCTCTTCGGCACCGACCTGACCGACGACGTGGTTCGGGATGAACAGTGCCGCCACCGCCGCAACCGCGACCACGATTGCGCCGACCCACACGGCCGGAATGAGACCGTTGACGTACTCCTGCGGCGTGAAGTACGAGCCATTGGCTGTGAACACGGCCGCCAGGACCGCGACACCGAACACGCCGCCAATCTCGCGAATGGCGTTGTTCGCGCCTGACGCCTTGCCCTCCTCGTCACGCCGCACTGCGGACAGGACGACGTTGGCGATCGGGGCGAAGAACATGCCCATGCCGGCACCGCTGACGACGAACGGCAGAATGAAGGCCGAGTACGGAGCGCTGGGTGTGACGACTGAGGCGAGCCAGGCCAACCCGAGCGACATAAGGGCCAGGCCGGTGGCGACGATCGGGCGCGCCCCGATGCGGCCGCTGAGCACGCCTGCGATCGGAGCGACGAAGGCCGGCATGATCGTCCAGGGCAGGACGCGCAGCCCCGCCTCGAACGGATTCACGCCCTGCACGACCTGGAAATACTGCGAAAGCAGGAAGATCGAACCGAACATGCCGAAGTACATCAGCAACGAAGTGACATTGGCCGTCGTGAAGCCGCGGCTGCGGAACAGGTGCAGCGGCAGCATTGGCGCAGTGGTTCGACGCTCCCACAGCAGGAAGCCTGCGAGCAGCACTACGCCGATCGCGTAGCCGGCGAGGATCTGCGGGTCCGTCCAGCCGCGATCGTTGCCATTGACTGTCGACCAGACCAAAGCGAGCAATCCAAAGCTCACGAGCGCCAGGCCGGGGACGTCCAATCGAGCCTTTGGTCCGTACGTCTCCTCGAGGCGGAAGTAGGCCAGGGTCGCGGCCACGATGCCGACCGGCACGTTGAGCCAGAAGATCCAGTGCCAGTTCACCCCCTGGGCGATCGCTCCACCGACGACCGGGCCAATCGCGATGGCGAGGCCACCGATGCCGCCCCACGCGCCCAGGGCAAGCGGGCGGCGCTCCGGTGTCACGGCGGCGGACAGGATAGTCAGCGTCAGCGGTATCACGATTGCGCCGCCGAGGCCCTGAATGGCGCGGGCGAGGATCAGCACCGAGCTGCTCGGGGCAAGCGCGGCCATGGCCGACCCGACGGTGAAGATGACGACGCCGACGATGAACATCCGCCGGCGCCCGAAGCGGTCGCCCAGAGCGGCGCCAGTCACGAGTAGGACCGCAAATGTCAATGTGTAGGCATTGACCATCCATTCGAGCTCCTGAAGGCTGGCGCCCAGGTCCGCGCGGATGACCGGCAGTGCCGTGACGACAACAAGGTTGTCGAGGGAAACCATGAACAGTGCGATCGACGTGATCGCGAACGTCCAGGCGGTGATTGATCGATTTCGAATTTCGGGCATGTGGTTGCTTCCTCGGGTGTCCTTACTTAGTGGTCACTAACAACGGCTGACAAAAAAGGGGTTAGTCGATCCAGTCAGAAGCCACCGCGCTCCAACTTTGCCTGGATCTCGGGGTTGAGCCCGCCAACAGCGGCGGAAACGTTCATTAGCATCCCCTCCGCGAACCAATGATGAATCGAGTCCGAATCGGCGCCGGACGCGCGCGCGACGGAGTCGTACAGAGTCGTCCATTCGCCGCGCACGACACGTTGAATATCCGGGTCATCGCACGCCGCATACGCCTGCAGCTGGAGTCGGAGCAGGTCCCGATCGGCGAGCAGGTCGCAGTAGGCCGCGCCCATCGCATGCAGTAGGACCACGGGATCGTCGGAGGTCTTGCGCGCCTCTCGCGCGACGGCCTCGAAGGTGCTGCGCACTCGGCCGAAGCAGTCACGAACGACAGCGATGAACAGTTCGTGCTTGGTGCCGAAAAGCTGGAAAAGATAGGGCTGCGACACGCCCACGCGCTTGGCGATGTCCTGGGTGGAGGTGCCGGCATAGCCGCCCGCTGCGAATTCCTGAGCGGCGGCGGCAATAATCGCCTCCTTGCGCTCGTCTGCTGTTTGTCGGATCGCCGTTGCCGCGCTCATTGCGGCGCATCTTAGTGAGTACTAAGTAAGTCTGTCAACTCACCAAAACGCCGGCGGTGACGAGCTCCTTGCGCAGCTCGGCGGCGCTCGTGAACAGGAAAGCAGTGAAGCCAGCTTCGCGCGCGCCTTCGACGTTTGCCGCGATGTCGTCGGTGAAGAACGTCGTCCGCGGGTCGACTCCAAAGCGCTCGGCGGCAAGCGCGAAGACCCGTGGGTCGGGCTTGGTCAGCCTGACAACGCCGGAGATCTGGATGTCATCGAAGAGATCCAGCTCGGTGGCAAGCCTGCGTGCGTACGGGAACGTCTCGGCCGACCAATCGCTCAGTGCGTACACCCTCAACCCCCCCCCACGCAGCTCCTGGACGATGTCCGCAGTCTCCGGGTTGACCTCGCCGAGCATCTCCGCCCAGCGCTCCCAGTAGGCAGCGATGAGCTCGGCGTGCTGCGGATGCTCGCGCTGCAGCTCAGCGATCGCGTCGGCGAAGGGCTTGCCGGCGTCCATCTGCCGGTTCCAGGCACCAGTCGTCACGTTGGCCAGGAAATGTTCCATGCCCTTCTCATCGCCGGGGAAGAGTGTTCGGTACAGGTAGCGCGGGTTCCAGTCGATGAACACGCCGCCAAGGTCGAAGATCGCAGCTTTGAACGTCTTTGGTGCCACGGGCGAATAATCGCTGTTGACGGACCACCACAGGTCCGAACGAGG
Organism: Candidatus Limnocylindrales bacterium; assembly: GCA_038320305.1. Taxonomy (GTDB): domain Bacteria; phylum Chloroflexota; class Limnocylindria; order Limnocylindrales; family CSP1-4; genus JALYGJ01. The sequence continues at coordinate 8,790 of JBBQEC010000044.1, forward strand.
AGTTGCCCGTGAATCTCAACAACATCCTGATTGGCACAGACAACGCAGAACGGCTGATCGAGTACTACACCAAGGTGCTCGGGGCGCCAATGATGAGCGGCGACGGGTACAGCAGTTGGCAGCTTGGCACCGGCGCCGTGAGCGTGGGGCCGCACTCGGAAGTGCACGGCACCAACGATCAGCCCGGCCGAGTGATCTGGAACATCGAGACCAGCGATGTGCAGGGTGATTTCAACCGCATGCGCGACGCCGGCGCGATCGTTATTCGCGAGCCGTACGAGTTCGAGGGTATGGCCGGCACCTGGATCGCCACCCTTGCCGATCCCGACAACAACTACTTCCAGCTCATGACGCCGTTTGATCCATCGCAGATGGGTGACCAGGGCTGAGCTCGAAGACCGGGTGAGTCCGTGCCGCGCCGACCGGGTCGGAGAACATCTCCGGCGCGGTCGCACGGACAAAGACTCGGCCGAACAGCTTCATATGGATCGGCATGTTCGCGATGCCGTTCGGCAGGACATGGCCGAAGAAGTCTTCGGCTTCTGCCGACGGCAGCTCGCGCGCGATCAGCTGCTCCTGCCGGCGGCCGTGACGGACCTGGATCTCCGAGTTGGCGCGCAGGTTGCGGCACCAGTTCACGTCGCCGAACGTGCCGATCAGGTACCTGTGGGCCTCGGTCTCGAAGATGGCCAGCGGCTGCGTACGCGGCTCGCCACTGATGCGACCGCGGATCGTGACAAGCACGTTCGGACCCATGGGAACGCCCATGGCGAGCAGCCTGTTGACCATCGGCCCGGGCATCCTGATGAGCCCGGCGCTTTGGCGGGTGGAACTTGAGCGCTGGCGTGAGCCATCTGGTCACCTCTGTTGCGTTTGCTTCGTCAATCGGTTGACGTAGCCAATGGAGAAGACGTGACCGACTCATCACGCGAACTGCGTGACATCCAGCTCGCGGCGACCTTTGAAAGTGAGAGACCTCACCTCCGAGCCGTCGCATACCGAATGCTCGGCTCCGTGACGGAGGCGGACGATGTCGTGCAGGACGGCTGGCTGCGCTACCGCCGCGCCGATACGAGCAAAGTCGAGAACCTGACGGGTTGGCTGACGACGGTCGTGGCGCGGCTGTGCCTCGACGCACTGCGCACGCGGCGCTCGCGCAAGGAAGATCTGATGGGCTTCAGATCGCCTGATCCGCTCGTCAGTGGCACGGGCGGTCCGGATCCGGAGCAACAGGCACTGCTCGCAGATGCGGTCGGCCTTGCCATGCTCGTCGTGCTGGATCGGCTGACGCCGCCAGAGCGGCTGTCGTTCGTGCTCCACGACGTCTTCGGCGTTCCGTTCGACGAGATCGCGCCGATCGTCGACCGAACGCCGGAAGCGACGCGCAAGCTTGCCAGTCGAGCACGGCTGCGCGTGCGCGGCGCCAGGCCGCAGTCGGACGTGCCCATGGCGCGTCAGCGCAAGGTCGTCGACGCGTTCCTGGCGGCAGCTCGAGCAGGGGACTTCTCCACGCTCGTGGCAACCCTTGATCCAGAAGCTGTGGTTCGGGCGGACTACGGCCGCACACTGGGCAGTGCCTCCCTCGAGGCACACGGCGCTCAACAGGTTGCCGAGTCATCACTCCTGTTCCGCCGCTTCGCGCCCGGTGCGCGGCCGGCCATCGTCAACGGCGCAGCTGGCCTCGTCGTCTTTGCGGGTGACAAGCCATATGCCGTGTTGGGCTTCACTGTCAGGGACGAAGTGATCGTCGAGATCGACATCCTCGCCGACCCGCAACGCCTGGCACTCATCGACTTCACGGTTCTCGACTCGTGATCGAGGGCCGAGCGACGAGCCAGCTGGCTACGCGCTGGGGACGGGATCCGTTGTGCGCCGGCGAGGCAGCACGGCCTGACGCCCAAGATCTCGTTGGGGTGGGCGGTCTTCGAGGGCGACTGGGAAGCGGCCGTTCGACTCGCCGACCAGCGTATGTACATCGAGAAGCGCAAGAGCCAGGCCGCTGCGGCAGCCGACATTGCCGCGGCGCCTCGATGCTCCTGTCAGCCGAGCAACATTGCAGATCATCTACACAGATCGATGCTCGTCGGTGAGGCACGAAGCCCGGGCCGTGGGTCAGAGCGAAGCTTTTGTCAAAGGATCTGCAAAGTTGCGCGTCTGACACTCAGTTCACCCCTGTAGCGCGGGCATGTTGTTCAACTGATCTGCAATCTCGCGACTAGTTGGGCTGCCAAAGCTCGAATCGGTTGTCCTCAGGATCGGTCGCCCATCCAAAGCGGCCGAACCCTTCCCATTCCTGTGTGTCGTCGTCAACCGTGGCGCCCGCAGCGCGCAGCTGGTCGAGCATCGCCTCAAGGTCCGCGACGCGGAAATTGACCATGAACTGCTGCTCCGGTCGGCCGAAGTACTCGGGGTCCGCTGCATGGGTGCTGAAAGCAATCGTCCCGGCTTCGGTCATCCACGGCGCCCCATTGCCGGCATCGTCGAAGGTATCGATACCGAGGGCTCGCCGCTACCACAGTCCTTGAGCGTTGCGCGAACGGTCGTGTAGAAAGGCATCGTGGCCTCCTCGAAATGTCGTGTCGAACTCGTTTGGCCGACTTGTACGCATAGACGCCGGTGCATCGCGGAACTGTTCGGTGGCCGCGCCGAACACTTTTCCCGGACGCAGCCGTCTATGACTTGCGAATGCCATCGAGCTCGTCGATGACCGACTCTGCGGGGGCCGCGCATGCTCTGCCTGCCGACGCCGATGACTTCGGGCAGCTGCTCGAAGTCATCGGCGCGATCTCGTCGTGCTCTGCTATCGGTTCCTGGGGTCAGTTGCGGACGCCGAGGATGCCGCGCAGGAGACGGCGCTGCGCGCCTGGCGCGCGCGGGACACATACCGCGGAGAGGCTGGCGTCCGCACGTGGCTCCACCGCATCGCAACGCGCGTGTGCCTCGATGCGATCGACAAGCGCGGTCGCCGGTTCGTGCCGCAGCAGCTCAGTGGTGCCGCTGATGCGAGCGTGCCACCGGACCGCACAACGAATGAGATCCTGTGGCTCGAGCCACTGCCGGATGAGTACGTCGCGGACACCTCGCTCGAACCCGAAGCCCGCTGCTCCCTCCGCGAGAGCGTCTCGCTCGCCTTCACGAGCGCGCTTCAGACTCTGCCCGCGCGCCAGCGAGCGGTCCTGCTGCTGCGTGACGTCCTGTGCTGGCGCGCGTCCGAGACAGCGAACGTGCTGGGCACCTCGACGCCGGCAGTCAACAGCGCTCTCAATCGGGCGCGAGTCTGTCTCCAGGCGGCAATGCTCGCGAACGATCCGACTGTCTCCCCGGTGACCGACCCGAACGATGTCCGCCTGCTTGAGTCGTACATGCACGCGTGGGAGACGGACGACATCGACGGCCTCATCCAGATCCTGCGCGAAGAGGTTCGTCTGGCGATGCCGCCATCTGCCGGCTGGTACGCCGGCCTGTCGGCCGTGACTGAGCTGCTGCGGCGCTGGATCATGCCTCTTGGGCCGTTCCAGATGGCGGCCGTCGGTGCCAACCTTCAACCGGCGACGGTGCTCTTTGTAAGCGCCCCGGATGGCTCGCGCGTGCCCATCGGAGTGCACGTCCTGACCGTCGTCGAAGGCCGCATTGCGGTCATTGACGCCTTCATGGACACGACGGTCGCGGAAAGGTTCGCCAAATAGGCCGATTGGGTGTATTCTTCTCGCTCGCCACGCTGCGTGGTGGCTCCGTGTGATCGCGCCTTCTCGACGCATTGTGCGA
>JBBQEC010000045.1:0-12431 GCA_038320305.1 Candidatus Limnocylindrales bacterium
GTTGACCCGCCACGCCAGCGCGGTGTTGATCGATACGTCGGCGATATCCGGGTAGGCTGCCTGGCGAGCCTGGATCTGCACCGCTCCGTCTGGACTGCGCAGCAGCTCGTACTCCCCGGCCGCCTGGAAGTCGTACTCGCCCAGGTCGATCGTCTCGAGATGCGGGTCGCCAACGCTCCCGGCGCACCCTTTCGCGCATGGGTTCGGCCCGCCCTTCGGATTGGCGGCGGCCACAGGCCGCGGCGATCCGGCGGACTTGCAAAACTCATCAAGACCCCACCCGAAGAGCGAGCCACCCGCGCCGCCAACATCTCCCGTGAGGGCAAGGTATGCCGGGAATTCCAACGGTGTTAAGGCCGGCCCGACGTACTCCTGACCGGGCGGGCACGCACAATCGCCCCCAGCCTTGGCACAGAAGTTGATGTCCGTCAGACCGTGCTTCGTGGTGCCGGTTAGATCGCCGATCTGCGCGAAGCCTCCAACGTTGACGTTGACAATGTCGGCGGTCGTATCAACGACCGCAATACGGATCTTGTACGGCTCGACGGCGAACGAGACGGGCTGACCGCCGACCGGTACTACCACGTGCTCTCGGCGTGTCCTGAATCTGTTGGCCCAAGGCCCCTGGGCATCCCACTCGCCGGCAAGCGTGACGTCCTTGAAGAAGCCCGATGACCAGGAGTACAGGAGATCCGGACCACCCGAATCTACTGCTTGGTGGTATGCCTTCTCGCCGCCGGCGGCCATGTAGATATTGTCGAGAAGGTGCCAGACGTTGATGCCCCGCTCGGCGATATGTTGGTACAAGCCGACGGCATCGTAGGAGCGCTGGAACAGGCCGACGCTCGGGGTGACAAGATACTGCTGCCACCATCCTGCGCCGATGTCCGACGGCCCGGCGGCCAATTCGCCGACCCATTCAGCCTCGCCCTCGGTTACCCAGGCGCTGCGCCCTGCCAGCGAGGCGAGTTCCATCTGGTAGCAGTGGAAGAGTTCGTGGGCCAGCGTCGCTTTGGTCTCGGTCGACGGAGCGGATGGGTAGACGGAAAGGGGATTCAGGTGAATGGCGCAAGTGCCGGCCGAGTCATAGGCGTAAGCCAGCGCGTGGACACCGTCGACGTCCACCTGAGTAGCGTTGAGCGACAGGGAATAGCTATGCGTCCGGACGCGGCCGAGCTGGTTCATGATGATGACCTCAGCGTCACGCAGGATTCGGAGATAAACGTCCTTGAGCGATGGCTCGCCCAACGCGACCGGACCAACCTCGGCTATCAGCCCGGCTGGTGGCAGGATCGACGTGCCCATGGGTATCGGCTCGACGACGGTCGCGTCGGAGGCCGGCGCGAGATAGCGGTTGACGGCGTCCTGTTGCTCGGGCGTCAGCTCGTCCCAGTGTTGGTGTACCCACTCGATTGCGAGTTCGCCCGGACCGATCTCGTCCATTGTGGGGAGTGGTGGATGCGGAGCTGAAACTCCGGGCAGCGGCCCTATCGCAAGCACGAACGTACGAAGCGCGAGGTCAAGCGAAACCTCGCCATTCGGTCCGGCCTCGCTCAGCAGTTGTTGCCAGGGATTGGGTTGAAAGGCCACGTCGGCAGACGTCGGGCTCCGCGTGGGGGACGGCGAGGGTGCGGAGCAGGCCGACACAACTACGAGGACGGCGACGAGAATCGGCCACGGCCGCAGGCTGGATCGGGTCATCGTGGTGTCTCCTTGGAGAAGGGGCGCGTCTGGAGTCGAGGCCGCAAGGAGTCAAATGATGTCGGATTCGATGCTCCGCGCCGCGATGCGTGTGACCGAGGGGTGGCTGGCACCGCCGGGGTCATTCGCTCGAATGCGAGGAAGCCCTGTTCCAATGCGACTCGCACTACCTCCTCTGACGAGCCTTCGAAGAGGCACAGCGCCATTTCGTCGAGGGGAAGGAGGACCGAGCCGAGGTATCGCGTGCCCATTTCGCCAACGGTTGCCGGTGCGGCCTCCTCGGCGCGGCGGCCCGCAAGGAGCAGCTGATCGATCGAGAGGTCTGCCGCATAGCGCTCCACCAGAAAGGTCTGGCGCCCGAGGGAGGTCACGGTGTGGCCGTGAACGCTGCCGACACATCGACCGCCTCGTCCTGGCCCGAGCTGAGGCCGGAGCACTGGAGGCTCCCCACCACCCCCGTCACATCGACCTTCGTCAGCGTGACAGTGCACTCATCCGCGTCAGGTGCCAGGTACGCGGGCACGCTCGCATTGCCGATGCGGCCGGTAGTCAAACTGACACTCGGTGCCGTGAAGTCAGTCGCGCTGGTCGTGTAGGTGCCCTGGCGGCTGGGCGCCTGGATCCGAAGTGAGTCGTCACCATTTCCGTCGCCCGATCCACTCCAGACCATGACCACATTTGTGCCTGGAACGAGGATGCCGGAGGTGAGCGCGAGCGCCATCGTCAGTGAAGCGTCGCCGCTAATCGAGACCTGGGCAGAGCCTCCAGTCATGGTCAGATTCGGGCCCGCGAGTCCGGCATTCGATGCGACAGGCGCCGATGGGATCGCGGTGCGCGATGCGGATCCGGACCCTGACGTGACCAGCGTAGGGCTGGTTGTGGCAGGACCGCCCGACCCGGCACTGGAGCAACCAGCCAGTAGCACGAGCAACAGGGCCGCTTCCAGCGCACGCGTAAAGCGGCTGTTAGGCTCGCGGCCCGCCGAGATCGATGGCGTGTTGTGTGGCATGTCATCCACGCTAGGGCGGGCGGCCCGGGGCCAGCATCGGGTGATTCCCTACATCTCACGCGATGGCAGGGCCTTCGATCGCTGGCTCCAGTCGCGCCGCGGCGCTGGGGCGCCTATCAGCCGTTCGCCGAACTGATGGTGTAGACGACGTCGGCCCCGTAGATCCCGAGGCTTGGTTCCGAGTACGTTTGTGGGCCGGTGATCTCGCATTCGAGCCAATAGCCGTACTTAGTGTTGTCGATCGCTGCGAATTGGACGGAGCTATCCGTAAGGCGCGCGACACCTGGCAGCCCCCCGACGCCCGTGGCAGGGACGCTCGCCAGCGCCTGGTAGGCGTCTGCGCTTCCCGTGGTGAGGCCCGAGCGGACCAGCGCGCAGCCTCTGATCTCGTACAGCCATTCGTTGTCCCGAACCGTGAAGTCGACGTTGATCACGATCGCCTTGTTGGGCAGGCCCGGATCGCATCGGAAGATGCCTGATCCGGACGACCCGACGCGTCGGCGAAGGGGCCCGAGAGTCGTATAGCCGGTCTCGCTGTCGGTGGGGTACCAGTTAAGCCCGGCGCAGCTCACCGACCGCGTCGACGTGGCGGCAATCACCGAGCCTTCACCAGATCCGGTGATGTGAGCCGCAAAAGGTGCAAGGAATGTCGCCCCGAGGGCTGACACCACCAGGAGCAGCAGGGGGCGCCAGACGCGATAGCTGCTAAGGACTCTCGACATAGGTGACTCCCTTGGGTGTTCACGTGAGCCTCCGCAGCGCGGACGTTCACCCGGAGGCTATGTCTGCCCTCAACGCACCAGCATCGGGTGTTTCCCTACACGTCGAGCAGCGTTCCGGTGGGGGCCCTCGGCGCCCAATGCCTAGGACCGGCCCGTGAGCCCGCCTTCGTCGCTCGCCGTCTCGGGGGCCATCAGGCGGCCCAGTTCCGCGCGCGAGCGGATGCCCAATTTCGAATATGCGCGCGACAGGTTCGCCTCGACGGTTTTTGGGCTCACGAACAATCGCTCGGCGACAGCACGGTTGGTCAGGCCCTGGGCGGCCAGCGGGACGGGCAACGGCGCACCGGCGGCGATCGATTCGTCGGAATCCAGTAGGGCACGAGCGATCTCCTGGGCCAGCAGCGGGTTGCCTTCGGATGCCTGTTCGAGCTTCACCAGTGTGGGTCGCGAGAAGTGCTGTTCCAGCCGCGAGGAGAACAGGCGATCGAGCGCGCCCAGGCTGAGCTGCCCGAGTTCCAGGATCCAGGTCGCCGGGCCTGGGAATGCACGCAGCAGCCCGTCCGCGAGCGGGGCGGACTCTGCGGGGCGGACTCTGCGGAGCGGACGGCCAGAACGAGACGGATGTCGCGGTCGGCCGCCCGGCGGAAAGCGAATTCGAGGACTCGGCTAGTGGGCGCGTCGATCCACTGTGCGTCGTCCACCGCCACCAATACCGGAGCGGATGCAGCAGACCACGCGAGCAACGACACGAACGCCATCGAGACGGCAAGCTCCTCTGTTCGCGCGCCCCCGGCTCGCAGCAGGGCAACGTCGAGAGCGGTACGCTGCGGCTCGGGAAGCGCCTCCAGCGCGGCGGCCGGGAGGGCTGACACCAGATCGCCCAAAGCTGCATATGACAGTCGCGTCTCGGACTCAGTGGGCTGGGAGGCGAGAACCGTGTAGCCGTCCGCCCGCGCACTCGCTACGAGGTGCTGCCAAAGGACCGTCTTGCTGATGCCAGCTTCGCCGCGCAACAGCAAGCCACGAGCAGGCGCGGTTCGATCAAGGAATCCCGGGATGGCCTCCAGCTCGGTGCTTCGGCCGATGATCTCCACCGTCAGCCGTTCATTGATCGACGATGCCTCCACCCGGGGGCAACGGACCTCACGTTGTAGCCACCGTTTGCGTTCACCGCGACGCCGACCACGTGGGCATGATCCGTAGCATTGTTGATCTCAAGCTTGTAGTCGAAACCACGGCACGCATCAGCAGTCGAGAGGACGATGACACTTACCGCACACCAGGTAATGAGTCGTCGCATTATCTTGGCTTCCATCTCTGCCACGGCCTGTGGGGTTGCACATCTCCCGACTCAGGGCAATGGTGCCCCCAAGGGGTCTCAAGCACCCTCCCGCTGTCTGAAGACGACAGCCTTGCTTGGTACGTGGCCTGACTGTAGCAACCGAGATGACCACCGCTTCCCCTACCCTCGCCATCGAGCAGGTGGCCATCGACAGCCTGCGCCCCGATCCGGCCAACCCTCGGCGCATCAACGAGGAGGAGTTGGATGCGCTGACCCGCAGCATCCGCGCCTGGGGCTTCGTGGAGCCCGTGGTGGTACGACGCGAGGACGCCCTGGTCGTTGGCGGGCACCAGCGTCTTGTCGCGGCACGGCGCGCGGGCCTCACGAGCGTGCCGGTAGTCTGGCTTGACATCAGCGCGGCCCAGGCGCATCTGTTGGGACTCGCGCTCAATCGGATCTCGGGCTCGTGGGATGAGCAGCTCCTCGCGCGCCTCCTGGCCGACCTCAAAGCCGCCCCCGAGGTCGACGTCAGCCTCACCGGGTTTGGCGACGACGAGGTCAAGGACCTCATGCGCGCTCTCGCAGCCGCCGAGAAGGCTGACCGGCCCGACACGTTCGAGCTAGAGGTCGCGCTCGAGGAGGTGCCCGCGACACAGCGCAGCGCGCCAGGCGACCTGTGGGGGCTCGGCGAGCACCGCGTGCTGTGCGGTGATGCCACCGACGCCCAGAACGTGAAACGCCTACTCGGCGCGAGCCAACCACGCCTCCTCGCAACAGATCCGCCCTATGGCGTGAGTTACGACGCGACCTGGCGGGATGGCGTGGAGCCATCCTCCTTCCGCGTCGGCCGCGAACGCGACCGCGAGGCTGACGCCTCAGCGCCAGTGCGGCGACACCGGCGGACGGCGGGCCATCGCAACACCACGATCTCGGGCGATACCCGGCTGGACTGGTCTGACGCCTTCGCTCTCGTGCCGAGTCTTGAGGTCGGTTACGTCTGGCATGCCGGTGTGCATGCAGCCGAGGTAGCGGAGGGGCTCATCCGCATCGGCTTCGAGATCGTAGCCCAGGTGATTTGGGACAAGGGCCAGTTCGCTATGGGCCGGTCCTGGTATCACTGGGCTCACGAACCGTGCTGGGTGGTGCGCCGGAGGGGCCTCAGCGTGCCATTCCTGGGCGATCGCGATCAGGCCACGGTGTGGCGGGCGCCCAGCCCCAAGATGAGCACGGCGAGTGGCCTCGAGACCGACTTTGACCATCCCACGCAGAAGCCGGCGCTGCTTTTCGAGCGCCCCATCGCCAACCACGTGCGCCGCGGTGAGATCGTCTATGACCCATTCCTGGGCTCGGGCACCACGCTCATCGCTGCCGACCGCCTGGAGCGCCGCTGCTACGGTTTCGAGCTCGACCCGCGCTACTGCGATCTGATCCTGGCACGCTGGGAACACTTCGCTGGTCAGGCGGCGGTCCGCGTCGAGACGGGCCCGGAGGGTCAGCCTCATAGACGGCGGAAGGCGACAGCCTGATGCCGCGCATCCGGGTCATGCAACTTGAGCCGCCCGAGCCGTGGGAGCGCCAAGCCAGCGAGAGCCGAGCTGCCTTCGGGGCGTTCGCGACCTACCGAGACCAGCAAGGCCGGCGCTCGCTGCGCCGCGTCGCACAGAGCGAGGGCAAGACCCCATCAGTGATCGCCAACTGGAGCGTGCAACACCGCTGGGTTGCGCGCTGCGATCTGTGGGATGCCGAGCTTGACAGGGTGCGCCGCGAGGCTACCAAGGCGACCGTCGAGGAGATGGCCGCGCGGCATGCCACGATGGCCAGCTCGCTGCTCGCCAAGGTGGGCTGGCGGCTCGTGGACCTCAAGGGCGAGAACCTCTCGATTGACCAGCTGCTTCGGGCGCTCGAGCTGGGCGTCCGCATCGAGCGTGAGGCGCGTGGCATGCGCAGCGCGGACGCGCCGACGGTCGCGATTACCCAGCAGCAGAGCCAGGTCCAACTCAGCGCATGGCAGTCGGGCGCAGCAATTGGTGATTACGTGCGCGCCCATCCCGAGACGCTGGCCATCGTGGTCGGCGCGTTGGCCGATATCGAGGAGGTCATGGGCGGAGATGTCAGCGGCGAGCCTTGATCCCGAGCACTTCCTGCAACTCCACCCGGCTGACGTGCGCGGACAGTTGGACCGGTTGGATCGGGTGCGCTGGGCGCTCAACCGAGCGAAATTGGTCCTGCCGCCGTTGAACAGCCCCCTGGACTTCCGCGAGCACGCCTTCCTGCGCGAACCATTGCTCGACCCGGCGCCTGAGATCGTGGTCATGAAAGGCGCGCAACTCGGATTCACAACGGTCGCCATCATCCGTGCGCTGCACTTCCTGACCGAGATCGGTGGGACGGCCATTTACAGCTTCCCGAACACTTCCGACGTGTCGGATTTCACTCAGGAGCGCATCAATCCCCTGATCCGCCAGACACCCTTTCTGGCCGCCCGCATCGTGGACGTCAACAGCGTCAAGCAGAAGCAGTTCCTGGTGGCCGACGACGAGCCGCTGGCGCACTGGCGATCGCTGCCCTCGGCTTTCAGGCCGGCCGGCGCGTTTCCGCGATCGACGATCCACTTCACGGGCAGTTCGAGCGTGACCGATCCCGTCAGCACCCCTGCCGACATGCTCATCCACGACGAGGAAGACCTGTCCGACCCGCGCATCATCGCCCAGTTCACGAGCCGCCTTGATCACAGCCGCTACGGCGTCAAGTTCCGGCTCTCGACGCCGCGCTTGCCGGGCGCGGGTATCGACCGGATCTGGCAGGCGAGTGATCAGCGCCACTGGCTGATCCGCTGCCGGGTTGTCGGGCCGAGTTTGAGCTGGCCTTTGTCGGTGGCCCTTGGCCCTATGCCAACGTGGTGCCCGAGACACTCGAGGAGTGGCGCAAGAGCCGCACCCCCGCTATGTCTGTCATCTGTGCGGGCGCGAGCTGACTGCTGACGATCGCGGCCATGGGCGCTGGAGCCATACGCGCCGGGCGGCCGCGCACATAGGTATGCCGTTTCGCAACTTGCCGCCCCGTGGGTGAGCGCCGCGCGGATCTGGGAGCGCTACGAGGCGAACGGGTGGCAGCAGGATTTCTGGAACCTGGTCATGGGGCTGCCGTGGCAGAGCGAGGCCCTGGGGTTCACGCGCGAGGGCCTGATCGGTCGCGACGGTCGCGGCGGGTTGACCGTCGACGACCGCGAGCTTGGCACCAGCCTCGACGGTCGCCGCGTTCTAGGAGTCGACCCGGGCGGGGTCCATGACTGGCAGCTCCAGGAGGTCACGTCCGACGGGCGCGTCCACTTGATCACGCTCGGGACGGCGGCCGACTGGACCGAACTTGATCAGGTGATGACGGTCCGGCGCCCGAACACGGTCGTGATCGACGGCGCATACGACCCGACGAAGGTGCGCGAGTTCGCCGCCAAATGGAACACGCCATCAGGCCGCCGGGTGTGGGTGGCCTGGTACGGCCGTAACGCGCGGGCGGGGATCCGCTGGGACGAAGCGACGGGCGACGTGACGGCCGACCGCGAGGCGCTGCTCAGCGACACCGCCGACGAGTTGAACGCCGGCATGCTGGGCTGGCCACGTTTCGACGAATCGCCGCTGTATGAGCGTCTGATCGGCCACTTGGTGGCCAGCCAGAAGATCCCGATCTGGGTGAAGGGGCTGGAGACCCAGCGCGTGTTGGATCACTACGAGTGGCATGAGGTGGGCCCCGACCACCAGTTCCACTGCGCTGCCTACGCGCGCCTGGCTCGTCTGGCCCGACGACCGATCGCGCCCCCGCTCGTCGGGCTGATCAGCTTGCAGCGTGGCTCGAACCGCGACCGTGGCCGGGTCAGGTCGCCGCTCCGCGCGCGCTGGCCCAGTTGAGATTGCGGTCACGCTTGTGGCGGTGCTCGCGCCGTAACGGCGCGTCGCGTACGGCGATATGCCGCGACGGTTGCGAAACAGATTCGCTCGATTGCGCTGGTACGTCTACCGCGACGGCACCTGGGCGAAGAGTCGCCCCTAAAGGATCGCGAAGCGCTTGAGCGCCACGCAGCGCGTGAGTAAACTCAGTGCGTGCGTGACCGGCGGATTGAGGAGGCGCTTGCCGCTTGGCGCGAGGTCGAGCGTCAACTGCAGAACGCAAGCAACGCCAAAGGGGTCGAGTCGCGCGAGCAGGCGTGGCGCCTGGCAGAGCTGGGCTGTCGGTATGGCCAGCGCTTCTTCCTCTCCGAAGCCGTTGGGCGCCAGCGGCGTCCTCGCCGTGTTACGGCAGGGAACGCTGCGCGGCTAGTGGATGTCCGTGCCTGACGCCGCCAAGCAGGGAGGCGACGTTGCGCGCCCCGCGGGAACCGTCACCTTTCTGCTGACCGATATCGAAGGGTCCACGCACAACTGGGAAGCCAGTCCGGTCTCCATGCGTGCGGCGCTCGAGCGTCACGACGCGATCCTCAATGAAGGCATCGCCGAACACTCCGGCCATGTGCTCACCGAGCGCGGCGAGGGCGACAGCTTCTTCGCCGTTTTCGAACGGGCCAGCGACGCGGTGGCCGCCGCATCCGCGCTCCAGCTCGCACTCCACCGCGAGATCTGGCCGGAAGAGACGCCGGTGAACGTTCGGATGGCCATCCATACCGGTGAGGCGGGCGGGGACTACAGGGGCCAGGACGTCAATCGATGCGCCAGGCTCAGGGCGACCGCTCACGGCGGCCAAGTCGTCTTGTCCGCGACGACGGAGGCGCTCGTGCGCGGTCACCTGCCGCCAGGGGCGACCACCGGAGACCTGGGCCAGCAGCGCCTTCGCGACCTCGCCCAACCGGAGCGGGTATACCAGCTGAACCACGACGAGCTGCCGACCGATTTCCCGCGACTCAGGTCGCTCGACACGTTCAAGAACAATCTCCCTCTGCAGCTCACCAGCTTTGTCGGCCGCGAGGCCGAGATCGAAGAGGTAAAGCGTCGTCTGCGTTACGACCACCTGGTCACGATCACGGGCGCTGGCGGATCGGGCAAGACGCGGCTGGCACTTCAAGTGGCCGCTGATGTGATCGAAGATTTTGACGACGGCGTCTGGCTGATTGACCTTTCAGCACTCTCTGATCGAAAACAAATCGAGCGATCAGTGGCGCAGGCGGTTGACGTCCGAGAGGAGCCCGGTCGTGAGCTGGCCGAGACACTGATCGAACGTCTCGGAGACAAAGCGCTGCTACTCGTCCTCGATAACTGCGAGCACGTGCTCGATGCGGTGTCTCGCTCTGCCGAGTCGCTTCTGCGAGCCATTCCGGAATTGCGTCTTCTCGCGACGAGCCGCGAGCCGCTGAACATCGCCGGCGAGACAGCGTGGCGCGTTCCCACCCTGTCGATGCCCGATTCAGATCGCGTATCGGACGTCGCTGGACTGGACCGCTACGAGGCGATCAGGCTCTTCGTCGATCGCGCTCTGACCGCTCAACCGAAGTTCGGGCTCAGCCCTTCGAACGCTCCGGCCGTGGTGCAGATCTGCCACCGACTGGACGGCGTGCCCCTCGCCATCGAGCTGGCCGCCGCGCGGATGAGGCTCATGGCACCGGATGAGATCCTGAAACGCCTGGAGGACCGTTTTCACCTGCTCACCGGCGGCAGCCGAACAGCGCTGCCCCGACAACAAACGCTTCGTGCGGCGGTCGACTGGAGCCACGACCTGCTGTCGGACTCCGAACGTGTCCTCTTTCGCAGGCTGTCCGTATTCGCCGGCGGCTTTGATCTTGAGGCCGCCGATGAAGTGGGCCAGGGCGAGGCCATCGCCACGGCAGACGTTCTCGACCTGCTGTCGGCGCTGGTTGACAAGTCGCTGGTGGCGACTGACGTCACTGAAGGTGGCGCGATCAGATATCGGCTGCATGAAACGTTGCGCCAGTACGGGCGCGAGAAGCTCGCTGCGGCCGCAGACGAGACGGAGGCTCGCGAGCGCCACCTAAGTTACTTCATTGATCTCGCGGAGCGGGCATACGAGCACGCTGGACGTGTGGATCCGACCATGCGGTGGCTGGATCGGCTGGATCGCGAGCACGACAACTTCCGTGCCGCCCTTGCCTGGGCCAGAGATTCGCATAGGGACAAGTTCGTGCAAGTCTCCGGTGCCCTCGTGTCACTCTGGTGGCTGCCCGCCCTTCACATCAAGGAGGGCCGCGAGTGGCTCACCGCCGCCCTGACCGAACGGCAGGGACCAGCTCGGGACATCGCTCGCGCCATGGTCGCGGCAAGCTCTGTTGCCAGCTGGCAGGCTGACCCGGCCGCGGCTCACGCGCTGGCGGCAGAAGCGCTTCACAGCTGGCAGTCGATCGGCGATCAGATCGGAGTGGCGCTCGCCCACGAGGCGCTGGGCTGGTCGCAGGTGATGGGCGGCGAGGATCTGGCCGCTTTGACCAGCATGGAAGCGTGCCTCGCCATCCTCGGGGCCATCAACAACGAGCGTCTGTATAACCGCGGGCAGTTGAACGTGAGCCAGGTGCTGGTCAATCTCGGTCGCGTCGAAGAGGTCGAGTCAGTCGCCTCGGAGGCACTCGAGCGCGGCGGCAGGCTGGGTGAAGAGAGAGACATCTGGTTGTCTTTGCATTTCCTGGCCGATAGCGCGCTCGCTCGAGGCGATCCGGCAGCGGCCGAAGGACGTTACCGGCAGAGCCTGGGCGCGGCTCTCGACTATGGCGCGACCTTACAGGCAGGCATGGAGGTCCAGGGCATGGCCATGGCGCTGTGCGGGCAGGGCAGGGTCGACGATGGCCTTCGGCTCAATGCCGCCGCACAAGCCTGGTTGCACGCAGGCGGATTCCATAGCGAAAACGTCCCATTCTGGTCGGGCTACATGCACCGATACATCGATCCGGCGCGGGCTGAGCTGAGCGGGGAGGCTCTCACGGCCTTGGAGGAAGATGGCCAGCAGATGGGCTTCGAGGCCGCGATTGACTTCGCCCTGCACCAAGCGGGGAGCCAAACGTCCGCCTGATGCAGCGTGACGTCGCGGCGTCCTACGGGTGGGGAACCCTGCGAGGCTAGCTCTCCTCCAGCGCGTGACAGCTAGGCGAGAAACAACGTCGGCTCTGCAAGGCGTCGGCCCGCCATACCCGCGGAGGGGTACAGCCCATACGCAGCCGGGGGACCGGTCACGGCGCGTTCTGAGACGGTGGGTGGCGGGACTGCAGGTACTCCTGTTGACCCAGACGAACGCAGTTCGCGTCTCGACACTATGACCAGATCGTGCTCGATGGCCTGCGCCGGCACCAGTCCACCCATTGCGGTTGGCGTCTACGGGACCCGACCGGATCGTCACACCGCTCGGTAGGCAGTCGACAGCGTGCCTCAACCGCGCCGCCCACGCAGTGCCAGGAACAGGGGGATTTCCCGTTCCGCGCGATCGGTCGCCGCGTCACGCGGACGACGCCGAAGGGCCGGATCCCCGGGCAGCTCCTCCATGGCATCGACAGCGAACCCGGACTCTGCCAGCTGGTTGACGTGCTGCACCTGAGGGCCAAGGCGCTGCTGAGGTCCGGACTGGGGACTGCGGCTATCTCCGAGCTGACCGCCCCGTACGTTTCGGGTGGGCTGTCACCAACGCCATCTTCCCAGTTCAGAAGGGCACCTGATTCGTCGTTCCAGCACCTCCTCAGGCCCAGCTCATCGGTGGATCCGGGCTAATGCTCGCGCGGATGCTCGGGATGCAT
>JBBQEC010000046.1:0-12395 GCA_038320305.1 Candidatus Limnocylindrales bacterium
GACCGGCGAGCCGTGGGTCAGGTGGCCGCCATGGGCCAGGCTCATGCCCAAGACGCGATCACCGATATCGAGGACCGAGATATAGGCGGCCATGTTTGCCTGCGCACCTGAGTGAGGCTGCACATTGACGTGCTCAGCGCCGGGAAATAGGGCCAGCGCGCGTTCCTGGGCCAGGCGTTCGACCTCATCCACGAACTCGCAGCCGCCGTAGTACCGCCGGCCGGGCAGGCCCTCCGCATATTTGTTGGTGAGCCACGATCCCTGCGCCTCCAGCACGGCACCGAACGCGTAGTTCTCGCTGGCGATCAGCTCGACCTTCCAGCGCTGTCGCTCCCGCTCACCGACCATCGCGTCCCACAGCTCGGGATCGACTTCGGAGATGGGCGCCCAGGCAGTTCGCGAGGTAGAGGAAATCGTCACGGCCGCGCCAGTTTAGCCCTCAGCGCAGGGCCGCCGCGATGTCTGCTGCCGAAATAGCGCCCTCACGCAGCATGCGCGGCGGCACGGTCGCGTCCGAGCAATCGACGACGGTCGAGGACGTGCCGCCCCGAACAGGGCCGTCGTCAAGGATCAGTGCGAGTAGGTCGCCGAGAGCCTGCTCAACGAGCGCCGCCGTGGTCGCAGGCGGCTGTCCCGAGACATTGGCCGAAGACGCGGCGATCGGCCCCAGGCGGCGAGCCAGGGCGCGTGGCACTTCGTGATCAGGCAAGCGCAGCCCAAGCGTTGGCCGACCGCCGCCGAGCAGATCTGTCAGGCCGATGTCGCGGCGCCGTTCGAGGACGATGGTCAGCGCGCCGGGCCAGAAGCGCTCGGCGAGCTGCTCGGCGGCGGGCGTCAATACCGCCAGCGAGCTGACCTGTTCGATTGAGTCCACCAGCAGCTGTATGCCCTTCTCCGTCGAACGCTGCTTGGCCGCGATCAGGCGCTCTATGGATTCGTGCTCGGGCACGACGCACACGCCGTAGACGGTCTCTGTTGGAACTCCGACGAGCTCGCCGTGGCTCAGCATGGCCGCTGCCTCATCAATTGCACCTGCCGCATCGGCGGCCAACAGCCGCACCATCAGGCAGCTGCCCGCGCGATCTCGACCACTCGCGCACGCCCGCTCAGATCGTCGAAAACTGCGGAGGACCAGCCGTCACCAAGACCGTCCGCCTCTTTCACGACCGCCTCACCCTGATCGGAACCAATCTCCAACAGCGCCACGCCACCAATGCGCAACAAGTGCGGAAGCTGCCCGATCAGCGCTCGGATCAGATCGAGCCCGTCCCGCCCGCCGTCGAGGGCGAGCTTCGGCTCAAAGCTCGTCGCCACCGCGAGGGTCGGGACGACGCTGCTGGGGATGTAGGGCAGGTTGGCCAGCACCAGGTCGGCGAGCTCAAGCCCGTCCGCGGAGGTCAGGTCGGCCGCTACGAAGTCGATCGCGTCAGCGACTCCATGGACGACCGCGTTTTCCACGGCGAGGGATAGAGCTTCGCGAGAAACGTCCGTCGCGCGGAGGCGGATGTCCGCGCCGTAACCACGCCGTCGACTTTCGACCGCAATCGACACGATGATCGCCCCGCTGCCCGTGCCCACATCGAGTATCTGCAGCAACGCGCCAGCGTCGCGCGGCGTCTCGGTCAGCAGCGTGACGATGCGCGTAAGGGCGAGGTCAACGAGCGTCTCCGTCTCTGGCCGCGGGATGAGACCACGCTCATCGACGCTGAATGCAAGGCCATGGAACTCCTTGAGGCCACGGATATAGGCGACCGGCTCGCCCTTCGCACGCCGCTCGACCAGAAGCGCGAACGTCCGAGCAGCGTCGGCACCTACACTCGCTTCCGGGGCGCCAAGCAACGTCGCCCGATCAACACGCAGCACGTGGCCAAGGAGCACCTCAGCGTCGAGGCGCGGCGTCTCCGAGCCGCTCTCCGTCAGCCGCGCGGCGGCGTCGCGTAGCAGAGCACCAACGGTTCCGGGCATCGCGGGCGCGCTCGTCAGAGCCGGACGACGACGTCCATGTCGCCGGTCCGGCGCAGGACCTCAACGGAGATCGACTCTGTCTCACGGTCGAAAGCCAGATCGACCAGGGCATCGCCGACGCGCAGATTGTGCAACCGGAGATCGGCAAGCCAATCGGGCAGTGCCGGACGGATGAACTCGATGCGTTGAGCGCGCGCGTCGGGCCGCATGCCGAGCGTCGCGCTGACCATGTGAAACAGCGCGCCCGCTGCCCAAGACTGCGGCGAACAGGCCACCGGATAGGGCACGGGCAGTGGCGAGTAGTCGCGGTCGAAGCCGCAGAAGAGCTCCGGCAGGCGGGCTTCGCGGAAGTGCGTGGTCGCTTCGAGGAGCGCCCCAAAGACCTTGCCGGCCTCTTCGAACAGGCCGTAGCGCGCGAAGCCCGCAGCGCAGATGGCGTTGTCATGCGGCCAGATCGTGCCAAGGTGATAGCCGATCGGGTTGTAGCCCACGTTCTCACGCGACAGGGTCCTGATGCCCCAACCGCTCCACATTCCTCCTGAGGTCAGGACCCGAGCAACGCTCGCGGCTCGCTCCTGGGAAGCGATGCCTGCCCAAAGCGCGTGGCCCGCGTTCGAGGCAATGCCGTCGACGTGCTGCTTACGGCCGTCAAGCGCGATCGCGTACGTTCCTGCGTCTTCCATCCAGAAGTCGCGCTCGAAGGCCACACGCAGATCTTCGGCCGCCTTGTCCTGCGCACTGGCTAGCCTTGTCTCGCCGCGCAGCCGCGCCAACCTGGCGATTCCGCGCCGTGCGGCATACACGTAGCCCTGGACCTCGACGAGCGCGATCGGGCCGTCGGCGAGCGTGCCGTCGTGGTTGCGAATCGAGTCTCCAGAGTCTTTCCAACCCTGGTTGGACAAACCACGGTCCGACTGCCGCTCGTACTCGACGAACCCGTCGTGATCCAGATCACCGTATTTGTCGATCCAGGACAGCGCCGCTAGCGCGTTGGGCCACAGCTGCTCGATCAACTCATCGTCGGCAGTCCAGCGCTCGTATTCGTCGAGCAACATCAGCCACAGCGGTGTGGCGTCCACGCTTCCGTAGTAGGGCGTGTGCGGAATCTCGTTGTGACGCGCCAGCTCGCCCGTGCGTAGCTCGTGCAGGATCTTGCCCGGCTGAGCGTCGCGCCACGGGTCGGTCTGCGTGGCCTGGTATCGCGCAAGCAGCGTCAAGGTGTTGCGCGCGAGCTGCGGACGGAGGGCCAGCAGCTGCAGGCTGGTTATGATCGAGTCCCGTCCGAACAAACAGCTGAACCACGGCACGCCCGCTGCCAGATAGCGCTCACCGCTCGCGACGTCCGTGTTGAGCAGCAGGCGCAGATCGGCACTGGCTCTCTCGAGCGCACGCTCAGCAAGCGTGTGATTCGTCTCAATCGAGGCCGAGGATTGCCGCCACGCTCGATGCGTGGCGATGGCCTGATCCGGATCGATCCGCGGCGCCGCCTCGTCGATACGAGCGTGCGGCGCGTCACCGTCGGCGTGCCACACCTCGACCGTCAGATTCAGCGCGCCGCCCGCGGCGATCACCTCGTCGAGCTCAAAGGTCACGACACCATCGGCGCCCGCTTCGTCACCGTGGATGACTGGCATGTGGGGCGTCAGGGCCACATGAGTTCGACGCAGGACGCCGTCCAAGCCGCGGTAGGCAAACGTGACTCGGCCATCTCCGAGTACGTTCGGCATCCGTTTGCCGCGCCGATCGCGCACCACGCCGCGGAGCTCGAAGATGTCGGCGTAATCAGCGTCGAGGGCCAGGGTCACGCGCGCTTGCTCGGGCCGGGTGGTGTAGTTGGTGATCGTGATCCGCTCACGAAAGCCGTTTGCTATCACGCGCTCCCGAGCGATCCCGAGCGACTGGCGGCGCAGGACGATCTCGGACGCATCCAGCTCTCGTTCCGGGTCCGCGAACAGGTCCGGATTTGTCAGCTGGATCGTGCCCTGGAAGCTCGCGGCAGGCCCCGCCCGAAGTACGACGGGCCGAACTCCGTTGATGAGCAGGTCATACGTCGAGAGGACGCGCGTATCCGAGTCGTATAGACCCAAACCGCGGCCGTCGGGCCGAATGTCGCCATGGGCGCTGCTGAGCATGAACAGGTTCTCGTGCTTGAGGACATGGACGCCGGTGAGGTCCGTGGCGCGCAGGATCGGCGGATGAGAGGCATCAATATCCGCGCCCTCAGTTGTTGGCCGCGCCGCGAAAAAGTCCTTGTTTGCCGCGTCGGAGTCGGCCTCGATCTTCGACCCCTCAGAGCTCATCTAAGCGTTGTCGTCCTCGTAGTGCGCCAGCCGCTCGGCCTGGTCGGTCGAGCTCAGGTCATCAAGCAGGCGGTCCAGATCGCCATCGAGAACATTAGGCAGGTTGTGCAGGTCCATGTTGATGCGATGGTCCGTCACGCGGTCCTGGGGGAAGTTGTACGTGCGGATTTTCTCCGACCTGTCGCCCGAGCCGACCATGCTCCGCCGAACCTCCCTCTCGGCCTCGTGAGCCTTGTTCTGCTCCATCTCCAGCAACCGAGCGCGGAGCACGGACAGAGCCTTTGCCTTGTTCTTGTGCTGGCTCTTCTCGTCCTGGATCTCGACCACGAGACCCGATGGCAGATGCGTGATGCGCACGGCCGAGTCGGTCGTGTTCACGCTCTGGCCGCCAGGACCGGATGACCGTTTGACATCGATTTTCAGGTCCCTGTCCTCGTCGATATGGACTTCGACCTCGTCGGCCTCGGGCAAGACCGCAACCGTGGCTGTCGACGTGTGAATTCGGCCGCTTGACTCCGTCTCCGGGACGCGCTGGACGCGGTGCACGCCACCTTCGTACTTGAGGCGGCTGTACGCGCCCTGGCCACGGACCTCGAAGATGACTTCACGCAGGCCGCCGATACCGGTCTCGTTCGCGGTCAGCAGCTCGGTCTGCCAGCGGTGGCGCTCGGCATAGCGCTTGTACATCCGGAAGATCTGCGCCGCAAACAAGGCCGCCTCCTCCCCGCCCGCGCCGGCCCGGATCTCAACGATGACGTTCTTGTCGTCGTTGGGATCGCGCGGCAGGAGCAGCACGCGTAGTCGCTCGAGCAGCTCTGTCTCTTTTCGCTGGGCAGAATCGATCTCGTCCCGCGCGAGCTCGTGCAACTCGGGGTCGGCCTCAGCTTCGTGGGCCGCCGCCAGATTTGCGCGCACCTCCTTGAGCTCGCGATAGGCCTCCACGACGGGTTCGAGCTGCGACTGCTCACGGCCAAGCTCGCGTTGCCGATCGGGATCGATCGCGATCTCGGGTCGCGACCATTCGGCCTGGATCTCAGCAAATCGACGCTCGAGCGTCTCGAGGCGATCCTCGAGGCTCATTGGATCAGATGATCGGGCGTCGACTCCTGCTCATTGGGGCCTTTGTCGGCGCCCATCGGGATGGGTCGACGTGGCGGATCCCAGCTGTCCGCCGGTGCCTGCTCATGGTTGGCGTTCAGTGCTTCCTGCATCGAGGCGATGGCCACCTCGATCATCGAATCGTCAGGCTGCTTGGTCGTGATGCCCTGCAGCCAGATGCCGGGCAGGTACAGCCAGCGCAGCCAGACCCTGTCGCGGTGCTTGGCGCCGAAACGCAGCAGCTCGTATGCAAGCGACGCAATGACCGGGATGAGCAGGATGCGACCAACGATGCTGACGAGCAGGCTCTGCCCGACCAGCACGCTGAACATCAGGATGCTCAGGATGATGAAGATGACGAGGAATTCGGTGCCGCAGCGCGGATGCGCAGTTGGGTATTTACGCACGTGCTCGATGTCGAGCGGATCCTCGTGCTCCAGCGCATGAATGGTCATGTGCTCGGCGCCGTGGTACTGGAACGTGCGGCGAATCTCCGCTGATCGACTGACGAGCAGTAGATAGCCGACAAATATCAAGACACGGATCACGCCTTCGACCAGATGCTGGACGAAGGCCTGACCGGGACCCAGCGCAACCCGTGTCGTTGCGTCCGCAAGGAACAACGGGAGAAGCACGAAGAGCCCAACGGCGAGCGCGAGCGTGACGATGAGCGTCACCGCGATTGTGCCGCGGCCGATCTGCTCGCCCTCGCCTTCAGCCTGGACGGAGCCAGAGCGCATCAGCCAGCGTGTGCCGATCACGAGCGTCTCGTACAGGAGCACGATGCCACGCATGAACGGCGCGCGTGCGAACCGGTTACGGTGGAGTATCGAGTTAAGCGGTTCCGATGTCGCGACGATTGAACCGTCGGGGTGGCGCAACGCGACGCCGATGGCGACGCGACCGCGCATCATGACACCCTCGAGAAGAGCCTGGCCCCCGAAGTCAGCGCGCGCCATGTATCAAACCGCTCTCGTGGGCTTGTCGGCCGTCGCCAAACGGCGACGAGATGGGATCAGAGCCGAGCGGACCGTTCGAGGCGCTTCTGGAAGCGCTCAACCTGGCCTGCCGTATCGATGATCGTCTGCTTGCCCGTGAAGAACGGGTGGCAGTTCGAGCAGATATCGACGTGAAGTGAAGGCTGGGTCGAGCCGATCTCGAACTCGATGTGGCACGAGCCGCATACGATCTTGGCCTGCTGGTACTTGGGGTGGATGCCGGACTTCATGCTGATTCTCCCGCGCCCGCCGCTTCGACCGCGATCGCCTCGATGCGTACGCGCTTCTTGTCGCGTCGCTCGTGTTCAAAACGGACCTTGCCGGCCATCGTCGCAAAAAGTGTGTAGTCGCGGCCGAGATCTGTGCCCGGGCCGGCGAGGAAGGTCATGCCGCGCTGGCGAACGATGATCGAGCCGGCCGTGACCACCTGTCCATCGCCAACCTTGACGCCGAGGCGCTGGCCGGCGCTGTCGCGACCGTTCTTCGAGCTCGAGCCTGCTTTCTTGTGAGCCATTTGCGTTACTCGTCCTTCTTCGCGCTCGAGGTGCCCGCGCCCGCTCGCGTCGCCTTGGGCTTCTCGTCCGTAGGGTCGGCCACCTCGGCCTTACTGGTCGTGGTTGTCTTGGTTGCGGCCTTCGCTGCTGGCTTCTTCGCTGCTGCTGGCTTCGCTGCTGCTGGCTTGGCGGCCGCTGGCTTGGCGGCCGCTGGTTTGGCAGCGGCTGTCGCCTTCGCGGTCGTCGACTTCGCGGTCGTCGCCTTCGCGGGCGCCTTGGCAGGCTCGGCCTTCACCGCCGGCTTGCGTGCGGCGGTCTTGGCCGCAGGCATGGCGTCCGGGCCTGCGTTTGTCTTTGGCGCATTTTCGGCGGCGAGCTTGGCGGCCAGTGCCTGATCGGCGGCCGCCTTCTTGTCGGCCGCTGCCTCCGCCCGCTTGCGCTCAGCCTGCTCGTCCTTTGCCTGGACGCCCGCCTCGTCGGCGGCCGAACGCCCGCTGAAGCGAATATCCGCGATGCGCAGAACGGTCTGCTCCTGGCGGTGGCCTCTCTTGGCGCGATGCCGTGCCTTTGGCCGGTACTTGAATACGATGACCTTCTCGCCGCGGTCCTGGCGCAGCACGTCCGCAGTTACCACGGCCTCCGCCACGATCGGCGTTCCGATCTGGGCGTTGTCGCCATCGGCCACGAGCAGGACGCGATCAAAGTTGATCGTCGTGCCGGGCTCGCCGTCGAGCCGCTCGACCGTAAGCTCGCTGCCAAGCTCTACCCGGTACTGCTTGCCGCCTGTTTCGATTACTGCGTACATGGTTCTCCGGTTCCGTCCTGGCGCGGCTCTTGCTGCCGGCGCGCGGCGGTTTGTATGAGCTGTTCAGATGGGGCGCTGCCGGGCGCAATCACACGCGAACGTGGTCGCCGGGCGCGAACAGAAACAATAACACGTGCGTGCCTCGAGTCATTCCCTGCGGCATAGGACGAGCGCCGCCTTCGACCGGGTACGTCCTACCCCTGACCGAACCGATCGCAAGCGTGGACTATTGCTCACGATGTCACAAGACCCCCGCTACACGTTCTACGCGATGCTCATGCTCGCGGAGAACGCGGATGTTGAGCTCATCAGCACGGTTTATCGCAAGCTGGCGCAGCGCTACCACCCCGATGTTGACACCTCTGCCGAGGCGGCGCGGCGCATGGCAGAAATCAACGACGCCTACGCAACTCTGCGTGACACGGACAAGCGGCGCGGCTATGACCAGTGGCTCAAGACCCGCCGCGACCGGCGCCGCAACGACCGGTTGATCCTCCAGCAGGGCGACATCACCTACGGAACCGCGGGTGTACCCGAGGGTCCGCCGGCGGGCAGTCTGCTCGACTTCGGCCGCTACCAGGGCTGGACGATCGGTCAGATCAAGCGACGCGATCCGGACTACCTGGAGTGGCTCCTGCGCGTGCCGATCGGGCAGCGCTATCGAGACGAGATCGGCCGCGTGGTCGGCAAGCGCTGAGCTCTAATCGGGTGAGCGCGCCCGGCGGATGTTGATGCTCTGAAGCAATCCGAGCGCGATCGCGGTACTTACCAGCGACGCGCCACCATGGGTGATGAACGGCAATGGGATGCCGGTCACGGGCATGATTCCAGCCACCATTCCGGCATTGACGAGCATCTGGAAGATCAGCATCGCAGCTGTTCCGCCCGCGAAAGCCACTCCGAACACTGACTCCGAGCGCCAGCCGACGACGAGCACGCGCCAGATCAATCCGATGAACAGCACGAACACGATCATTCCGCCGATGAAGCCGAGCTCCTCGAGCAGGACGGCGAAGGCGAAGTCGGTCGACTGAACCGGTAACAGGCCCGAGGATGCTCCGGCGGTCAAGCCTTTGCCGAAGATTCCGCCCGAGCCGACGGCAATCTGGGCCTGGGCAACCTGGAAGCCGGCACCCTTAAGGTCCGATGACGGATCGAGGAACGAGAGGACACGGCCCTGCTGATATGGCTGCAGCACCGACCACAGCAGTGGCAGAGAGGCGAGCAGCGCTACTCCCGAAAGGAACATCCAGCGCAGACTGGCGCCGGCAAGGAAGAGCGCGCCGATCATGATCGCGACGAGGACGAGGGCGGAGCCCAGGTCGGGTTGGATCATGACCAGGATGAAGGGCGGAATCGTGAGCAACGCCGCGCCAACGATAGTCCGCAGATTACTGATTCGGTCATCTCGGGCGGCGAGGAATGCGGCGAGCACCGCGATCATCAACACCTTCGAAATCTCTGAGAACTGGAAGGTCAGGCCGGCGACGGAAATCCAGCGCTGTGCGCCGTTGATCTCGATGCCGATCGCCATGGTCAGTAACAGCAACCCAATGTTGATCAGGTACAGCAGCCACGCGAACGTGCGCAACCAGCGGTAGTCGAACGCTGCCGACAGCGTGAATGCCACGATTGCCACTGCGAACCACATCAACCCGCGCGTGAAGGTGGAGCCGGCAGCCAGCGGTCCGCCCGTAGTGCTGTTGGTCCAAGCCATCAACAGGCCGATGATCCCCAGGGCCAGCGCGTAAAAGGTGAGCTGGATGTCGAGCGAATGCCAGCTGCCCGACTCGGGCCTGGCTACGTAGCTGCTTGAAGGCGAGCGCTCAACACGCATCGCCGTCATGGGTGGGCTCCGACGTCCATCAGTTGCTGTAGAAGTTGTCCTGCTGGAGCAGGTCGGGCCGCGTCAGGTCGACGCCCAGGTTGTAGTGCTGCTGCAGGAAGTATTTGACGATCTCGGTCGCGGCGTTGCCCTTGGTATTTGAGTTATAGGCAAACGCAATGATCGCAAGCTGCGAATCCGTCTTCGCCGGGTCGCCGGGCGTGTCGGCCGTGAAGTTGGGTATGAAGCCCACGAACCACGTGTGGAATGGCAGTCGGCCTTGCGCATCGCGAACGCCGAACTCGGCTGTGCCGGTCTTGCCGGCAATGACGAGTGGCTCGTCGACGAGATTGAACGTGTGCCGGGTGGTAACGACCTCGCGCGCGGCCAGTCGCATCGTCTGGAGAACGTCTGGCGAGACACCGACCTG
Organism: Candidatus Limnocylindrales bacterium; assembly: GCA_038320305.1. Classification (GTDB taxonomy): domain Bacteria; phylum Chloroflexota; class Limnocylindria; order Limnocylindrales; family CSP1-4; genus JALYGJ01. Next base: position 9,916 of record JBBQEC010000046.1, read on the forward strand.
CTGTATCAGCTGCGGCTGGAAGTCCTGGACGACACCGCCGTCCGGGGCGAGCACGCGACGGACGATCTGTGGCTGGTAGAGCCAGCCGCCGTTGGCCAGCGCCGAATAGGCGTTGAGCACCTGCAGCGGAGTGGCCGCGTCATAGCCCTGCCCGATGCCGGCCTGGTAGACCTCGCCGGGGAACACGTCCTGGCCGAAGACGCTCTGCTTCCAATCATTCGTCGGGATGATGCCTCGTGCCTCTCCGGGAAGGTCAATGCCCGTCTTCTGGCCGAAGCCGAACTGCTGCGCCCAGTAGGCAAGCCTGTCCGCGCCAAGGTCACCGGCGAGCTGGTAGAAGAAGGTGTCGCTCGAGTCGGCAAAGCCCTGGGTGATATCAAGCGGCCCAAAGCCGCGGCGATTCCAATCCCAGTACTTGTACGGGCCGATCGCGAGGTAGGGGGCCGTGTCGACGAGCGTGTCAGGAGTGATGATGCCGTCCATCAGGGCGCCGGCTCCGGTCACGAGCTTGTACGTTGAGCCGGGCGGGTACTGCTCGCTGATTCCGAAGTTGACCAGCGGCCTGTTGGGGTCGCTGATCAATGCCTGGTACTGATCGTTTGAGATGCCCTGCGCGAACTGGTTGTCGTCGTAGGACGGATTGGAGACCATGGCCAGGATCTCGCCATCCTGTGGATTCATCACGATCACGACGCCGCGCTGCAGGTTGACGATGCTCGTGGCCCAGTCGAGCGCTTCCTGTGCCTCTTTTTGGATCTGAACGTCGAGCGTTAACTCGAGCGTGTCGCCGGAGACCGGCTGCTGGTCAATCGAGACGGTGCGCGTGACTCGGCCGGCGGCGTCGCGTTCGACCTGCTCCGAGCCGTAGGTGCCGCGCAAATCGCCCTCGAATGTCGCCTCCACGCCGGTCTTGCCGATCTCGTCATCACTCAGGTAGCCAACATCCTTGAGGCTGGCCAGGTCGTCGGCAGTAACAGGTCCGGTGTAGCCAAGCACATGCGATAGCAGTGGGCCGTACTCGTACTCGCGCCGTTCCTGAACGCTTACGTCGACGCCGGGAAGGTCGCGACTCTCCTCGTCGATCAAGCGGGCCACGTCCTCGGGCACGTCCGTGGCGATGTTCACGTACTCGTAGCGTTGATTTGCGTTGCGATCGAGTGCCTGGATGATGTCAGAGGTCGAGATCCTGAGCAGTGAGGAGAGGCGGCTGACGACCGTGTCCCGATCGGTGAAAGGCAGGTCGCCTGGGCGAATGCGCACGACATATGAGGGGACGTTGATTGCGACTGGCCTTCCAGCGCGGTCAAAGATGAGCCCTCGCGCGGCTGCGAGTGGCTGAGTAGTGCTCAGAGCGTCCTGGGCGAGTCCGGCGTAGTAGCCACCGCTGACCACCTGGAGGTAGAAGAGACGCGTGGTCAGCAGTCCAACCACGATGACGATGACCAAGCCGAAAACCGCAAACCGTGCTCCGAGCCGAGTGCGAGGTGGCTCCGGGTGGCCAAGGATGTAGTCCGTCATCGGTCGCTCCGACTCACCAATCGACTCGCTCAGTGACCCCGAAACGCTGCTCGAGGGCGCCGAAGAGCATCACCATGGGGATGGCCAAGAGTCCATTCATGAAGGCAGCGACGAGCGTGGCAACGAAGTCCAATGTGAGCGGTGCGCCCTCTGTCAGGACCAGAACGAGACTCAGCACGAGGTGCAGGATGGGCGTCAGGACCACCGCAAGAGCCACGGCCAGCCAGCGGCGGTTGGGACCGCTTACGCGGGCGACGGCGGCAACTATACCAACGACCAGCAAGAGCGAAAGCGTCCCTGCCCCCAGCGGTCGCTCCGGGATGAGCATGTCGATCAACAATCCGCCAGCGAATGCTGCGACGAGGCCGTCCTCGATGCCCATCATCAAGGTGGCCGTGACCGCAACAACCATGACCAAGTCCGGTGTTGCGCCGGCGATCGGGATCTCGGGGAGCACCGTGGTCTCGAGAAGTGCTGCGAACAGCGCAATGAGTGCGGCGAAGGGAACGGTCAAGAATGGACTCCGAGTGACGGGGCGTCGCGGCCCCGCCGCAGAAATGCCTGCCGAAGTATAGGCCTTCGAGCGTGAATCACCTTTCTGGGAGCTGTATCGACAGTTACTGAGAGGCCATATTCTTCCCAATGTTTCACGTGAAACTCATAGAACGACTGCTCACCGACCGTGAGTTTGTTTCACGTGAAACAGGGTCGAACGCAGGGCATTAAGGGATCGTTAAGCGGTGCGGCTCATGATGGCGCGAATAATCGGGCCATGGCGCGTATGAACGGCTGAGAGGGGACCTTTCCGATAGAATTACCTGACGTGGATGCGTACCGCCTCGGCAGTTGAGTGGGCGACGTCATCGCTTGCGCGAACCAGAAGGGCGGCGTCGGCAAGACCACAACTGTCATCAATCTCGCAACCTATCTGGCCCTCGATGGACGCCGGGTGCTTGTCGTTG
>JBBQEC010000047.1:0-12182 GCA_038320305.1 Candidatus Limnocylindrales bacterium
GGACCGCAGCACTCGCGGACGGGCGACTGCCGGCCCCAGCAAGCCCACCGCGGAGGTTCGTGGGCAGAGGTAGAGGAGGTCCATGATGAATCGCTCATTGCCGCGCCCTGAGCCGGCCTGAGCGTTGCTGCGTTGCTCGCGGGAACTTTTCGTAGCTCCAGTGCTCGCAGCGACTCCAGGCGAAGAATCGCGGCGACATCCGGACCGTCACGCTCGGCGGCACCAGCGCACCAACGACCGGTTCGTTCACGGCATCGCCATCGACCTCGACGGGCATCTCGAACGACGAGTTCATTGGCGAACTCGCTACCGACGGCGACGCTCAGCGCGAACATCGTGGCATCCGAGCCCTACGCGATTCCGCCAAAGGCGAAGCAGGCGGGGACGGGGACGCCTCCGGGCCTCAACGACCCGCAGGCCACTGCCTCAACCACGAAATTACTTCGACTATCGCTGGCGTGGGCTGCTGGAAGCTCCTCGTCTCCGCGGCGGCTCACGCTCGCGGACCTGGGTGGTATCTAAGCTCGACGCCAACGACACCCGCATGCAGCAGGTGACGTTCGCGAACGGCAGGCTCTGGGGCGCTCTTGACACGGCGATCAACCCCGGCGCAGGTCCGCGCGCCGGCGTGGCCTGGTTCATCGTCAACCCCAGTTCCATGAAGATGACCATGCAGGGCTACCTGGGCGCCGACGGGTACGACTTCACTTTTCCCGCAATCGGCGTCACGTCGAGCGGCCGTGGCGTGATGGCGTTCACCACCACCGGCGACACCATGTTCCCGAGCGCAGGTGCCGCGTCCATTGACGCAGTTGCCGGGCTCGGGCCCTGGAGCGTCATACCCGGTGGCGAGGGCGTCGCACCGCCGGATGGCTTCGGCGGCTACCGTCAACTGTCTAATCCCGTGCGCTATCGCTGGGGCGATTACGGCGCCGCCGCCGTTGACGGCAACAGCGTCTGGGTCGCGAGCGAGTACGTCGCGACCGCGCGCAACTACACGCCGTGGGGCGGCCCGTTCTTCATCGGCGGCACGGGCGACAACCTGCTCGGCACGTGCGGTTCCAGGAGGCATCGGGCGCCTAAACGGACGCCCGAACCGCGCTGGCCAACTGGTCAACCCGTATCTCGCAGTTCAAGCCTTAAGCGGCACGAACTCGAATCCGTTTGGCGAGGCCGCCGGCGCACCAGCGCCGGCGGCCTTTCCTCGTCTTAAGCAGGCAATCCTTTTGTGCGAAATTCGCCCAATCACGTTTAGAAATTTTGACCGCGTCATAACTCCTACTGCTAACATGCCGACACTTCGTCACCCGCAGCCGATCCGACCGGATCGAACGCTGCGTTTCGATTGAGGGGGGATGTTTTCGGCCACCCAGTCAGGCCGGAGTGAGGAGGAGAGGCGTCCGCATGCGACGTTTTCTTGGGGTATTAGGCGTGGCAGCCTTAATGGTGGCCAGCACTCAGCCGGTGGGAGCAGTCAGCCCATCGAGTTACACGGCGACAGGACTGACGCCAACGAGCGTCCAGTCGAACCTGCCCAAGTCGGCCAGTGGCCGCCTCGCGCAGAGCGACCCGGATCTGCTGGCTCGTAGTGACAGCCAGCGGATCCCCATCATGGTCAAGCTGGACTTCGATGCGGTCGCGAGCTATCGCGGCGGGATCCAGGGAATCCAGCCCACCAGCCCGAGCGCGACTGGATTGTCTCTGAAGGACAACGCCAATGCCGTCAACGCCTATCAGAACTTTCTGTCCACCAAGCTCATCAGCGCACGACGCGGCGTCGCGCAGGTCGTGCCATCCATCAAGATCGGCAAGACCTATACGGTCGCCTACGGCGGCTTCTCGGCTGTTGTACCAGCCAACCAGGCCAAGAACCTGCTGAAGGTTCCGGGCGTCGCCGCGGTCCAATACGACGCGGTCAATCATCCGGCTGCGCTTGACTCGGCAAACTTCGTCGGTGCAACACAGGTCTGGCCCAGCCTCGGCGGAAGCTCCAAGGCCGGCCAGGGCATCAGGTTTGCTGACCTCGATACCGGCATCTGGCCTGAAAACCCGATGCTCGCTGACAACGCGGGCCTTCAGGCTCCTGTGGGTCCTGCGCTCCCGTGCAACTTCGGCACCTCCGGGCAGCCCGGTGACGCACCGTTCGTATGCAACAACAAGCTCATCGGCGCGTACGCATTCGTCGACACCAACCTGGCTGCCAACGGCGCGCCGCCTCCGGGCTACTTTTGCAATGCCGCTGGTACGGCATGCTCAGCGCGTGACGGCGAAGGCCACGGCACGCACACGGCTACTACTGCAGCCGGCGACGTGGTGAGCAGCGCAGTGCTGCTCGGTGTCGATCGCGGTCCGGTCAGCGGCATCGCCCCAGGCGCCGAAGTCGTCATGTATCGCGTCTGTATCCAGGACTCGTGCTATGGGTCCGACTCTGTCGACGCGGTTCAGCAGGCGATCACCGATGACATGGACGTCATCAACTTTTCAATCAGCGGCGGGTCGAACCCGTACACGGATGCGGTCGAGCTCGCGTTCCTTGACGCATTCGCCTCCGGCATCGCGGTCAACGCGTCAGCCGGCAACAGCGGGCCCGGCGCCGGCACTGCCGCGCACGGTAGCCCGTGGGTAACCACAGTCGGCGCGTCGACACTCGATCGTTCATTCGAGTCAACCCTGCATCTGACCGCGGACGGCGGCGCGGCGCTCGACCTGACGGGCGTCACTATCACGGAGGGCATCACCAGCCCGACGCCTGTCATCCTGGCCAGCTCGGCGCCCTACAACGACGCGCTGTGCAACAGCGCTCCGTCATCGGGTACCGAATTCTCAGGCAAGGTGGTCGTCTGCGAGCGCGGAACCAACGGCCGTATTGACAAGGGCCACAACGTCTTTCTCGGCGGCGGCGCCGGGATGATCCTGTACAACCAGTCGGCGGCCGTGACCGACCTCGAGTCGGACAACCACTTCCTCCCGGCCATCCAGGTCCAGTACAACGGCGACGCGGTTGCCACCTTCGTGTCCACGCACAGCAACGTCATGGCAACCTGGGCGCCAGGTACTGCCACGCCATCGCAGGGCGACGTAATGGCGTCGTTCTCGTCGCGCGGCCCGGAGAACGACTTCATCAAGCCTGATGTCACGGCGCCAGGCGTCCAGATCCTGGCCGGCAACACGCCTCAGCCAGCTTCGGTCGATGGCGGCAGGCCCGGCCAGAACTACCAGGCAATCGCCGGAACGTCGATGTCGAGCCCGCATGCGGCCGGCGTCTCGCTCCTGCTCAAGGCCGCGCACCCGTCGTGGACGCCCGGTCAGATCAAGTCGGCGCTGATGACCTCCTCGGTCCAGAGCGTCGTCAAGGAAGACGGCGTCACGCCCGCTGATCCGTTCGATCGCGGCGCCGGTTCGATCCGCGCTAACCGCGCGATCAATCCGACCGTCACGTTCGAAGCCAGCGCGCCTGACTTCTACGGTTCGTCCAGCGACCAGTTCGGACGGATCAACCTCAACCTGGCGAGCATCGACGCTCCGAACATGCCAGGCAGGATCACGATCACCCGCACTGCGCACAACGTGACGGGCACGGCGCAGACGCTGAACGTGACGACCCACGCACCCAGCAACTCATCGATCACCGTTTCGCCGAGCACGCTCAGCCTGACGCCGTGGGGCGACGCAACCTTCCAGGTCACGATTGACGGCAAGAAGCTGGCTAATGGCTGGTACTTTGGCCAGCTCACCCTTGATCCGGTGAAGACCGGGTACATCAACGCTGTCATTCCGGTTGCATTCGATAAGCAGCCGGGCAACGTCGATCTGACGAACAGCTGCGCTGGCGAGACGAGCTCGCTCACCGCTGGCAGCCTAACGATCGCGAAGGGTGACACCGCCAACTGCGAAGTCACCGTGTCGAACTTCAATAACCAGACGGCGGACGTTGCCGTCAGGGTCAAGGCTCCGAATACCAGTCGCCTGATCGTGAGGAACTGGTCTGACGGCAATAAGAAGGGCAATGGCTTCCTGTGGAACGGGACGCTGTCTCCGGCGCTCGCCCCTGAGGTACTTGCGCTACAGACGCCCGACGGCGGGCCGGCGGGCGGCTACCTGCCCCTGTCCATCTTCGGGATAGCCCCGATCAGTGGAATGGGCGACGAGTCAATAGCCAACTTCAACACGCCCTCGTTCAGCTTCGGACACGAGCTGTACACCTCGTTGATGGTCGATTCGAACGGCTACATCGTGGTTGGCGGCGGCGATTCGACTGACCACAACTTCAGTCCCGTAGGGGTCTTCCCCGGCGCGGCTCGACCGAACAACGTCGTTGCTCCGTACTGGACTGACCTCGACCCCGGGGCCGGAGGCGGCGTGCGCATCGCCACACTGACCGACGGAACCGATTCGTGGATCATCGTCGACTGGGAGAACGTTCCCGTCTATGGGACGAGCAACCAGCGCGACTTCCAGATCTGGCTCCAAGAAACGTCCAGCGCCACGACTGGTGAAGGCACGTGGATGGAGTACGACGCGATGGGCCCCGGCGACGCCACCGCGACCCTCGAGGTCGGCGCAGAGAACCGCGACGGAACGAGCGCCAAGACGCTTGGCACGAACACGGTCCCGAGCACCAATGGTTACGAGGTCGTCATGGGCGCGCCCACCGCGGGCGGTACCAAGACCATCACGTATGACCTCTTTGGCAGACGGACGGGCAACTTCGACGTGAAGGCGCTGATGACCAGCGACGTCACGCAGGGGACGGCCATCCAGATCGTCAAGGTCCACGTCGTCAACCCCTAGACCCTCGGCACCCGCGTCTGACGCGGAAGCTGAACCAAAGAAAGGGCCGGCGGAAACGCCGGCCCTTTCTTTGCGCCGTGCGGCGCTACGATCGGCGACGCATGAGGCGCGTCGCGAGTTGTCCTCATTTTGGGCACCGCCGTGGTCATTGGCGCATGCGGCCCGAACGGCCCATTCACGCCGCCGGCGACGCAGCCGCCCTTTCCGACGCCAGCACTCACGCCAAGGCCGCCCTGACTCTGCCGGCACCCCCAACCGCGACGGCCGGTGCGCCCGATCAGTCGGTCGCGATCCCGCCGCCTATCCGTTGAGCGCGGGCTCGGCCACGCGCGCGATCAGGTCGTCCAGATCGTGGATCGTCTGCTCATCAAGACTCGGGCTCGGCGCGCGCGCCTTATCGGACGCGATTGCGCCACGTTGCATGTAGATGCGCTTGCGGATGGGCAGGTTCATCAGCTGCTGGTTCTCGAAGCGGATTAGCGGCATCCAGCGGTGGAAACGATCTACGGCTGCGGCCTCGTTGCCGGCGCGCCAGTCACGCATGATCGCGACAAGCACTTCCGGGTAACCGAACCCAGTCATCGTGCCGACGGCGCCGCGGCGCAGCTCCTCGACGAGCATCTCGCCGCCCAGACCGCCCAAAACGCGCAGCTCCGGATTGACGGCGAGCAGCCGGCCGACCTTGGGTGCCGTGGGCTCCTCCTCGAGCTTGACAACGCGGATGTTGGGCGCGTCTTCGGCCATCTGCGAAATCAGCTCCGACCCCATCCAGACTCCCAGCGAGGGCAGATCCTGGATTACTACCGGCAGCTCAGGCACGGCCTGCGCGACGCGCTGGAAGTGCGCGCGCACGGCGGCATGGTTCGGCCGCGATAGTGGCGGTGCGGACAGCATCACCGAGTGCGCCCCCTGTGCACGAGCCTCGCGCGCATACTCGGCCGCGCGAAAACCGGAAGCGGCGCTCACGGTCACGCAGATCGGGACTCGCCCATCTGCGCGGGCGACGACCGCCTCGATGATTGCCGACCGCTCCGCGTCGGAGACCTTGGCCCCTTCGCCGAGCACACCAAGAATGGTCATGCCATCGACGCCGGTGCCAACCACGAAGTCGGTCAGTGTGTCCAGTGATTGGAGGTCAAGCCCCTCGTCAGGGTGGAAGGGCGTCGGGACGATGTTCCATACGCCTGACAGTTGATCAATCCGCCGTGCCAGCTCGTCCGTCACGCCATCACCGGGAAGCCGCGCGCTTTCAGAACGGGAGCATCTGGCGCGCCGCAAAAACGACGTTCGCCGGCCGCTCGGCGAGCCTGCGCATGTACCACGGATACCAGAAGTCGCCGTACGCGACGAGCACCCGCACACGGAAACCGTCCGACCTCAGCTTGCGCTGCTGGTCGGCCCTGATGCCGTAGAGCATCTCGACATCGAAGGCGTCCTTGGAGAGTCCGATCGACTGCGCGTGGTCGGCCACCTGCTGAATGAGTCGGACATCGTGGGTCCCCATGCCCAGGAACACCGGATGCCCGGCCTTGATCTGGCCCAGCATCGAAACACATAGCGCCAGATAGTTCTGATCGACCTCGCGGCCCTTGGTGTAGGCGATCTCCTTGGGCTCCGCGTAAGCGCCCTTGACCAGTCTGATGCGCGGCTCAAGCGGCATCAGCCGTTCGATGTCCGTGTATGTCCGCTTCAGGTATGCCTGCAGGCAGATACCGACATTCGGGTGGTTCGCCTTGAGGCGCTCGTACTCGGCGATGGTGGGCTCCGTGTAGTCGGATCCTTCCATGTCGATCCACACGGTCCGATTGCGGCTTGCGGCTGCCACCTCCGCGAGGCGGTCCATGTGCGCCTGCATCGCCGTCGCGTTGTGGTCCATGCCCAGCTGCGTGAGCTTGACGCTGACTTCGCCCTCGAGGCCGCGCTTGGCACATTCCTCAATCAGCCATTCGTAGTGCTTGGCGACTTCGTCATATTGCTCGGCGCTGGCCACGTTCTCGCCAAGGCGCGTGAAGAGGACCGGAAAGCCTTCGCTCTTGAACTTCTCAGACGCCTTGAGGGCGTCCTCGACCTTCTCGCCGGGCATGAACCGACGAACCGCACGGCGAGCAATCCACAGCCGCGGAATATTGCGGCGCATCCAGGAATTGCTCGCCATCCACAGCAGAAGTCGTCGCATCTGCCCTAACGTTATCGCGTGGAACTTGGATTGGGTGGCGCGCGAGCGCTGGTTACTGGTGGATCGGCTGGATTGGGTGCTGCCGTGGCGCGCGCGCTCGCGTCAGAAGGCGCGAGAGTCGCCATTGCCGCGCGCGCGTCCGAGCGCCTCGAAAGCGTCGCGCGCGAGATCGACGGCATCGCGATCGGCATTGATCTCTCCGTGCCCGACGGACCCACGGAGGTCGTTCGACGAGCCGTAGAGGAGCTCGGAGGACTGGACGCTCTGCTCGTCAATATGGGCGGGCCACCGGCCGGCACTTTCGCGGACGTGAGCGACGAGCAGTGGCAGCAGGCCATCGACATGACGCTCTGGTCGACCATTCACGTGCTGCGCGCGGCACTGCCCGCGCTCGGCGAGTCACACTTGGCAGGCGGAGGCACGGCCGGATCCGTGTGCGTGATCCTGTCGTCGTCCGTGCGCGAGCCGATCCCGGCGCTGACCACGTCCAACTTTCTGCGCCCCGGCCTGGTCGGCCTCATCAAGTCGCTCGTTCCGGAGATTGCCCCGGTCAGGATCAACGGCATCGCACCCGGGCGCGTCGCCACTGGCCGCATCGCGACACTGGACGAAGGACGCGCCCGCTCCGCCGGCATCAGCGTCGAGCAGGTACAGCAACAGACGATCGGGCGCATCCCGCTCGGTCGCTATGGCGACCCGTCGGAAGTCGGACGGGTGGCGACATTTCTGCTGTCGCCCGCCGCGTCATACGTTACCGGCGCGATCGTGCCGGTCGACGGCGGCATGATCAAAGCGTTGCCCTAGGAAACGCCGCGGGGCGGGTTGGCATACCGCAAAGACCCGCTCGTGGTCAGTAATTCGCGCTATGGACGCGTTTTTCGACTCGGACTAGGCTTTGCGGTCCGATGGAAGCCGCCTCCACGCGCCACGCAACGACCGCAGCCTCGACGGAGGTTTTGCCGGCGTGTCCTGAGTGTGGAACGGCGATGGTCGCCCGCGCGCGCTGGAGCGGCGGAACCGTGACGGGCCTCTACTGGGGATGTCGCCGCGCTCCAGGCTGCGAGGCCACACGTCGCATCAAGTCGCCCGACCTCGTCCGGCCCATCTCGTTCGACGCGAGCGCACAGGCGATCTTCGACTGGCAGAGCTCGCGCGACGGCCATCTGAGTCGCCGACAAGTCGCTGCTGCTCCCGCTCCGCCGCAGACCGCCCTGCGCCGCCTGTTCGGGCGCAAGGACCGCACGGATGAGTTCGACGAGCCCGAATGGGCGCCGGCTAACGCATCCGTAGGCCACTTCGATGCGCTGGTCGAATTTGGCTTCGTAGTTCTTGAGGATCGCGCCCTTCCCGCAGCCCGGGCACGCATCGACAACCTGGTGATCGGCCCGAGCGGCGTATTCGTCATCGAGCGCAAGGCCTGGGCCGGTCAGGTAATGACCACGTCCGACTCCGTGTTCGTCGACGGTCGCGAACGAATCGGCGCGACGGACGAGGCTGTCCGTGCGGCTGGGGCCCTCGAGCAGACGCTCGACTATGAGCTCAGGCCGCTCGGCGTCACGGTGAAGCCTGCGGTCCTCTTCGAAGGCGCCGCGAACAAGCAGTTCGATGGCGCGATCGACAAGGTTGTCGTAGGCGGCATTCGCGGATTGCCAAAGGCAATCCGCGGTCGCGGCGAGCCGGTACTCGGTCCGGAGACGATCGTCCGCTTGGCGGTCGCTGCCGACCTTCTGCTGGAGTAGGGACTAGAACTTAGTCCAGGTTCTGGCCTGGGAGTGATCTCGCGCCAGCAGTGAGCGCTCGCGCCTCAGGCGGACATCGCGACTACGTCGCATGGTCTTGACAGTCGCACGTCGTACTGTCATGTTATCCAATGCAATGCCGACCGAGTACACACTCTCCGACCTGGTCAAGCTTGCGGGCGTCAGTCCGCGCACCGTGCGCTACTACATCGCCCAGGGCCTCCTGCCGGCCCCGAGCCAGCAGGGCCCCAACTCGCGCTACACGGAGCAGCACCTCGACCGGCTGCGGCTGATCCGGAAGCTGCAAAACGCACACCTGCCGCTGGCCGAGATTCGCAAGCAGCTCGGGACAGTCCCCGACGATCTCCTCGCCTCGCTGGCGGAGCACGTGCCGGATCACGCACCGTCCACTGACTCGGCCCTCGATTACATCGAGTCGCTGCTCAAGCCGCGGCGACCGGCCGCATTGGCTCTTCCGGCCCCGAGCATGCAGGCGCCCGTTGAGTTCGCGCGTCGAGCGATCGAACCCGACCCGGCCGAATCGACGGCTGAAGCGTCTCCGCCACCGACACCGTCGGCCCAACCGCAGACCAAACCAAACTCAGAACCTGACCGGGCGCAATGGTAGCGCATCACCCTCGATCAGGACATCGAGCTGCACGTTCGGCGCCCGTTGACGCGCCAGCAGAACAAACAAGTCGAACGCCTCGTTGCGATCGCGCGCGAGCTCCTGAAGGAGGACTGACCATGCCCTGCCGCAACCTTTCACTCAAGGCGCGCGCCGACCGCCGCTTTATCCGCTCAACTTACCGTTCGAACCGCTTCGTGCTCGCGGAGATCAAGGCTCCGCATTCACATGCCGACGAGGCGGTCCGGCGACCGGCCGTGAATCTGGCCTTCGTGGTCGATCGGTCAGGCTCGATGACGGGTGAGAAGATCCGCCTGGCCAAGCTGGCCGTGGAGCAGTCGATCACACGCCTCCAGTCGGACGATCGCTTCTCCATCGTGGCCTACGACAACTACATCGACGTCGTCTTCGAGTCCGAGCTGGCCACGCCCGGCGCGAAGCAGCGCGCGATGTTCGCCCTCAACGCCGTTGACGCGCGGGGCTCGACCAACCTCGGTGAAGGTTGGCTGCGTGGCTGTGAGCAGGTTGCGCGGATGCAGGCTGCCGACGGTGTAAATCGGTGCCTTCTGCTCACCGACGGCCTCGCGAACACGGGACTGACGGACCGGGACGAGCTGGCCACGCACGCGAACGCGCTGCGCCTGCGCGGCGTGAGCACGACAACCTTTGGCGTGGGCACCGACTTTGACGAGGTGCTTCTTGCCGCGATGGCCAACGCTGGCGGCGGGAACTTCTACTACATCGCCAACGAGGGCCAGATCGTCGACTACGTCACGTCCGAGGTCGGTGAGGCCCTGGATGTCGTGGCGCGAGATGTCGCGTTGGAGATCGTGACGCCGGACGGCGTCTCAGTCGAGGCAATGTCACCGTTCCCCGTCTCTGTTGCCGGCGGGCGGACGGTCGTATCGCTGGGCGCGCTCGTGGCCGAGCAGGTCGTCGAGGTCGTGTTGCGGCTGAACTTTCCGTACGGGGAAGTCGGGCGCGAGACCGGTGCGGTGCTGTCGGTGTCAGGCTCTGGGATTGGCGTTGACGCGGCCGAGCCCGTGGCACTCGCGTGGGAGTACGCCGAGGGCAAGATCAACGACGCTCAGCCGCGCGACGTCGAGGTGGATCGCGCCGTTGCCCGGGTGTTTGCCGCGCGCGCGCGCCAGGAGGCGACCTCACTCAACCGTCGCGGTGACTTTGTCGCGGCACGGTCGGCGCTGACCGGTGTCGCGAAACGGATCCGGTCGTACGCCGGGCGCGACCCGGAGATGCGGACGCTCGTCACCGAGCTCGAAGCGCGCACCGTGGAGGTCGCCGCGCCCATGGCCGAGGCCAGCCGCAAGGAGATGTACTTCGCATCGTACGCTGCGTCCAGGTCGCGCAGCGCCCAAGGCACGGCCCTCCGCGACAAGCCCTAATCCGCGGTCCTCGGCGGTGCGTGCGCCGGCGGCATGGGCCGTGCGTGCGCCGGCGGCATGGGCGGCGCGTGCGCCGGCGGCCTGGGCGGCGCAACCCCGAAGGCAGAGTCCTCCGCGGCAAGCCCTCACCCGTCGCCGCCCGGCGCCTGCCGCCCGGTGCCTGCCGCTCGGTGCCTGCCGCTCGGTGCCTGCCGGCGGGCGCCTGCCGGCGGGCGCTCACAGCGGCACGTAGCCCGCGCCGCCTCGTCTCTCGGCCGGTCTCGGTCCTGAGCCAAACCCTCCCCGTATGAGCACCATTCTTAAAGTCGGCCTTAAGTCCTCGTATCGGTGCCAACGAGGCTCGGAACCGGCTCCGGCGAGCGCGGATCGCGGTTGCGGCTAACTGTCCGTCGACTTTTCGGGGGTTAAGCGGTAGATAAGTGGCTGTCTTAACAATGGTGCGCATATGCGACGCGTTGAGCGACCTGAGAGAGCCAGGATCGGTCCGGTTGCCGACCGCCACGCCTCTGAGCTCTCGAGGAAGTTGGGGAGGGCCTTGCGCGAGGCTCGCCGAAGAGCAGGTCTGACGCAGGCACAAGCGGCACGGCGCGCCGGTCTGTCGCAGAGCACATGGAGCCGCCTTGAAACGGAAGCCGATGCCAGGTACACGATTGCGACGTGGGACAGAGCGGCGTTTGCGGTCGGGACGACGCTCAACGCCTATTTGCCGGAGACGAGTGCGGCGGCGGCTCCGCGCGATGCGGTGCACCTCAAGGCACAGGAGCTGGTCATCGCCTCGACACGGCCAGGTGGGTGGCATGGACTGCCCGAAGAGCAGATCGACGTCGTATCGAGGACGTCGCGGTTCGCCGACGTGCTGTTATCGAGGCCGCGATACCAACCGGTTGAAGTGGCGCTGATCGAGATTATCGACTGGTTCGACGACGTCGGCGTGCCGATGCGCGAGTGGCCGCGGCGGCTCGAGGCGGTTGAGGGTCGGGCAATCGGGCAGATGGTCGGCGGCATGGACGTGCCGAGGGTCAGCGGCTGCTGGGTCGTCCGCGCGACACGGCGCAACCGGGAGCTCGTCGGTCAACACGCGAACCTTTTCAGAGCTCGTTTTCCAGGAAGTGGCCGCGCGTGGCTCGCGGCACTCGCGGACCCAGCCGCCAAGATGCCCTCGGAGCCGGCCCTGCTGTGGGTCAGCGTCAGTGGCGACCGCCTGTTCGCGGCGAGGTGGACTAGCCGCTACGCGCTCCGCCGCGCCACCCGTTTGCCTGCCGGGCGGCGCTAGCCGGCACGCCGGGGCCCGGACCGTCGTCCGCCCGCGGCCTGCGCCGTGGGCTTAGCCGCCTGCCCACCAGCCGCGCGGCACCGCGCTCGCCGGCGCCGAATTTGTAGAGATGGCCGCCCGGCGCCCGCCCGGCGCCGCGGGCCGCCCGCCCGGCGCCGCGGGCCACCCGCCC
>JBBQEC010000048.1:0-12115 GCA_038320305.1 Candidatus Limnocylindrales bacterium
GCCGCGCATGCGCATCGCGATGCCCTTGCCCACCCAGCCGTAGCCGGCGATGACGACATGGCGACCGGCGATCAGGATGTTCGTCGCGCGCAGGATGCCATCTACCGTCGACTGGCCGGTGCCGTAGCGGTTATCGAAGAAGTGCTTGGTCATGGCCTCGTTGACCGCCACGACGGGGTAGCGCAGCGCGCCGTCGGCGGCCATCGCCCGCAGGCGAATGACGCCGGTGGTCGTCTCTTCCGTCCCGCCGATAACCGTGGCCACCTGGGCGGGGCGCTCCTTGTGCAGCAACGAGACGAGATCGCAACCGTCGTCCATGGTCATCTGCGGCTGCGTGTCGGCGACCGCATTCAGATGCCGGAAGTAGCCGTCGCGGTCGATGCCGCGGCGCGCGTAGGTCGATATCCCGTATTCGTCCACCAGCGCCGCGGCGACATCGTCCTGCGTCGACAACGGGTTGGACGCGCACAGCGCGATCTGCGCGCCACCGGCCTTGAGCGTGCGCATCAGGTTGGCCGTCTCGCTGGTCACGTGCAGGCATGCGCCCACGCGCATGCCGGCGAGCGGCTTCTCCTGCTCGAAGCGCTCGCGGATGAGGCGCAGTACGGGCATCTCGCGCTCGGCCCATTCGATGCGCTTCACGCCGTCCGCGGCAAGGCTGAGATCGGCGACATCATGCGGCGGCAGGCCGCTCGCGCGGGGCACGTCCGCGACAGCTGTGGTGGTCAATTGGGCTCCTTGTGGCGCAGCAGCACACGTGTGATTGAGGCGAGGATGCTATCCCAGGGTCCGCCGCGGCGGTGCGCGAGGCGCTCCTCGAAGCGGTTGTGTTCCGTGTAGCCGATGGCCTGGTAGGCCTTCAGCGCGGGCGGATTGTCGGAGCGCACGTTGAGCACGGCGTCGTCGCCAATGCGCAGCAGCTCCTGGGTCACGGCACTGGTTGTCGCTTTTGCGAAGCCACGGCCGCGGAAATCGTGATGGGTCAGGACGTTGCCAACGGCCGCCATGCGCGCCTCGGGGCTGATCACGTGCGTGCCCGCGGCCGCGACCAGCCGTCCTGCAATCCGTACGCCGAAGTACACGCCGTTGGTGATCGAGTCGGAGGGCAGCCAGCCGGCAAAGCCAAGTCCGTAGAGCCGGTTGAGATCGACGATGTCCGCGGCCGTGAGTCGGACTACGGGCCCGTACATGGGCCGGAACGTCTGTCGGTTGACAGCCATGCGCACCATCTGCGGCCCGGTATCGATCTTGTAGCTGCGGCTCACGGCCTCCAGCTGCGATTCGTCCGCGCCGAGGTAAACGATGCGCGGCCGGATCACGTCGCGTAGCACGGCAGCGACCCCTTCTGGATCACCCATCACGAATAGCGGCTGGGGCGTCAGGCCGCCGTATTCGAGCACGACCGCGATCGGCGCGCCACGTTCGTAGGCGATGCCCCACTTGGTCTTGCCGAATTCTTTCTCGTCCAGGTCACATACGGCGTACGCGGCGCGCAGCCGATCCTGCTCGAGAAACTGCCGAAGCACTGTGCGGTCGCGCGATGGTGCTGCCTCAATCTGCCGTTGCGTGGCCCCGGCGGCGCCTGAGCGAGCGGCCGTGGCCATCAGTGCGCGACCTTGAACGGTGGGCTGACGACGACGCGCTCACTCACATAGCTCGAGATGTTGCGCGACGGGACGACATCGAATGGCGGATCCAGCCGGGCGCGATTTGCAGACCCAAGCTCGGCGGCAGAGCGCAGATCAAGGACCAGGGCGCTCGTGTCGGAGGCTCGGTGATCCCACGAGGCCTCCGGCGCCAGGACATACACGGGCACATCCGCATCATGTGCGATCTGGGCCACGGCACGTGAGCCAAGGAGCGCAACGGTGTCGCCGTTGGAAGCGATCGTGTCGCCGCGCAAGACGATCGCATTGATCCGCCGCGCGGCAATCAGCCAGCCCATAGCGCTGTCCGCGATCACTGTGTGCGGAATGTCGAGTTGAGTCAGATCAAGGCCCGTGCGTGCACCTTCGCCACTCGGGCTGCCCTCGGTAACCCACACGTGAACGTGGCGGCCGGCATCCATGAGCGATTTGATGCCTGTCGTCGCCATGCCGACCATGCCGCACGACAGCGGCCCGCTGTTGCCGTGCACAAGCAGATCGAGCGGACCACCGACTGCCAGCTGGGACCAGCTACGACCGATCTCCGCACACGCCGCGGTCGTCTCGGTTGCGATCAGATCCGCTTCGGTGACCAGTCGTTCGGCAATTTCCGCATTGCCGGCACGTGCGTTGGCCAGCTCGTCGTAGCGGCCGACCATCCGTTCAACTGCCTGGGCAACCGCGTGAACCTCACCGCGGCTTGCCCGGATGCTGTCCGTCGCCGCCTGTACGACCTGATCGCGGCTGCGCTCCTCGCGTGCCACCGCGCTCGCCGCGGCCACGCAGATGCCATAGGCCGCGACCTGGCCCATGACCGGCCCGACTGATACCGCCCCAGAGCGCAAAGCTGACGCGACGTCAACCGCCGACTGGCATTCGAAGGTCAGTACGCGGTCGGGTAGCTCGCGCTGGTCGAGCACGACCAGCGCGGTGCCCGTATAGCGGTACGCGCTGCGAAAGGTCTCCGTCGACACGCTCGTTGGCGCGGGAGAAGCAGCGACCGGGCTGATCGTCGGTGCCCTTGTTGTCGTGGGCTCGTTCATGTCGAGCAGGTCGCGTGCGGCAGCGAGGCTCGTGCGCCGGATCTCAGTCGCGGCTCCTGCCACGGCACCGGCATTCTCGATCGCCTGGCGGCTGAACGTCTTGAAGAACTCGCGCCGCGACGGATCGTGGTCGCTCTCGGTGTCGGCCCTGCGCGCCATCAGAAGGCGGCTCTCAGTACTGAACGACGCTGTGCGTGAAGTAGTCACCCAGGCGCTCGCGGCCCTTCAGGAAGAGGAGTTCGACGAGGAAGGCGAGGCCGACAACTTCTGCTTTGAGCGTCTCGACCAGCTCGATCGTGCCCAACACGGTTCCACCCGTCGCGAGCAGGTCGTCGACGACGAGCACGCGCTGGCCCGGCTGAAGGGCGTCCTTGTGGATCTCGAGCGTGTTCGTGCCGTACTCCAGCGCATATTCGACGCTCGCCGTCTCTGCCGGCAGCTTGCCCAGCTTGCGCACAGGCACGAAACCGGCGTTGAGCTGGATGGCCATGGGAGCGCTGAAGATGAACCCGCGCGACTCCATGCCCACCACCGCATCGATCTTCTTGTCGCGGAATGGCTCGAGCATGAGCTCGATCGACTCCTGGAACGCGCCGGCGTCCTTCAGGAGCGTGGTGATGTCGTAGAACAGGATGCCCGGCTTGGGAAAGTCGGGAATCTCGCGGATTTTCGTGCGCAGGTCGTTGGCGGTCACGAGCTAGGGCTTCCTCGAGTACGGCGCCCGAGGCGGCTCTGGGTCGCCGTCCTTGGAGCGCGGTCAGTCTAGCGCAGCGCCCTTCGACGTTTCCTCACCCGTCCGGCTCACCGTAGCCCAGGACCGGCACGTCAAACGCTGCGAAGTTCTTGGCATTGCGGGTGACCACGGTCGCGCCGAGCGAATGCGCCAGTGCCGCAATGTGGGCGTCCGTGGTGCTTGGCTTGCTCTGACCAGACTGGATTCGTATGCGCCGCTGATCGGCCGCCCAGCGGGCGCCCTCAGGTGAAAGGGCGACATACTCCAGCGCCTGAAGCAGAGCCGCAACCGCATTGATCTCTTCGTCGTCACCGCGTGAGAGTGCCTCGCAGGTCACGATGGCGCATGTGTACAGCTCCGACGTCTCCTCGAACAGCTTGCGGACGATCGCCTCGCCATATGGGTTGGCGTGTGCATGATCGATTAGGACTGTCGTGTCGAGCACGTAGCCGCTCATTCGTCGTCCTCTTCGCGCATCGATCGGACCCAGCGGTAGGCCTCGTCCGGCGTCATGTACGAGGGGGTTCCTACAAACACGCCGCGCGCCGCGTCGAGCGCCTTGCGCAGTCGCTCACGCTTCACCTTCGCGGTTACTGCCTCCGCCACGAACTGGCTCCGACCGCGTGGGCCGGCCAGCTCGTCAACCTCCTCCAGAAGCTCCGCGGGCAGTGTGACATTGGTGCGCGTTAAGACCATGACCCACCAGACGTAGTGTGCAACATCGTGTGCGAACATATCACACTGCCGGTTGTGCTCAGGGGGCCGGCGCCGCCGCCGCCGCCGCCGACGATGAGCCAGTCGCTCGACGACGCCGCGCGTCTCAAATGACAACGCAGAAGACGGCTGCGTCGACACGCAGCCGTCCAGGTTGCGGTTTGTCAGGTGATTTACGACTTCCGTACCCATGGTGCCGTGGTGAGGAGCACCTGACGGTCGCTGCAGCTGTCCTCGATCAGGTCAAAGGTCAACTCATGACCATCGAAGGCGTAGGTGTACTTCCCTTCGATCGCGTCATGGGGGGCAGAGCATTCATCGTCTGCGTAGAAGTTGACGTGGTCTGCCGTGATCGCCGTAACTCCGACCGGGAATGAGTCCGAACCCGGGCGTGGGTTGGTCACCATGATCTCGTTTTCGGTGATCTCCATCGTCCACTCGCCCGTCGAAACGTCAGTTCCCTGGATCAGGGCCGTATAGGTCCCCTGCATGGCCGGTGAAACATTCACGTCGTATGGGGTGCCGGTCGCTGCGGCCGATGTACCGGCGGATGCCGGTGACGCCGTAACCACTGGGGCCAGGGTCGGCGCGACTGTTGCTGCGGCTGCCGGTGGCGCGGTGGGCGCCGACGTCGGGACTTGCCCAGCGGGTGCGGAACATGCGGCTGCGAGCAGAAGGACGAACGCCGAAGCGCCGATGACGGTGCCAGATCGGGACATTGTTGAGACCTCATGTGATTGGAAATCGACAAGAACCATGCTCGCCGGCGCAGTCGCGATAACCGAGGGTGACAGCCCTGAGGTCCTGGCTAGGGTTAGCCCCGACAGAGATTCACCAAACGCCGGCGGTCGGCGCCGCCCTGCTCCGCGCGGAGGGCAATTAGTCCCCGTGTCAGGGTCAACCCTCTAGTGCAGGCGGAATCCGTCTGCGACGATCGGGCACATGAATGACCGCCGAAAGGGCTTCGTCCTGCTTCGTGCACGCGTGCTGATAGTCGACGATCACGACGGCTTCCGGCTGTCGGCTCGACGGATGCTCGAGCGAGCCGGCTGTGTCGTTGTCGGAGAGGCCGCGGACGGTCGTTCCGGAATCTCGGAGGCTGAACGCCTGCGGCCGGACCTCGCATTGATCGATGTCCGCCTCCCAGACATGGACGGCTTCACGGTTTCCAGGGCCATCCGGGCCGCCAAATGGGCCGACTCGATTCTCCTGATCTCGACGCGTCAGAAAGCGGACCACGGCGATCGACTTCTCACATCCGGAGCGGACGGTTTCATCGAGAAGTCCGAGCTCTCCGCTATCTCCGTGTCGGCCGCAATCCTCGGCTCATGACCTGGCGCCGCCGACTCCTCGTCGTCGCTCCGGCGGTCATTTTCGTCGGAACCTGGCCGTTCGTGGCCGACCAGTCCGATGCGTTGGCGCTACTCACGGATGCGGTTACCGGGTTGATCCTGATCGTTGCCGGGCTTGTCGCGGCAGATCGTCGGCCGAGCGGCCGTACCGGCCCATTGTTGATCGCCGCTGGCTACCTCTGGTACGTCGGAGATCTGTATTTCGTCTTCCCCGTCGTGCCGCTAGTGCCGCTCCTCTCGTTCGCGTTCCGCGGTTACTACGACGTCGTCATCGCGTTCCTGCTGCTCTCATTCCCATCTGGACGCCTGCAGACGAGAACGCAGCTGATCGTGATTGGAGCATTGGCGTTCGTATACCTGGTACGGAGCACGGCGTTTCTGGTGATGGCTGTTCCCGGCCTGAGCTATCCGGACGACGTGTTCGGTAACCCCTTCGTGCTCTTGCCCAACGCGCCGCTGGAATCGTTCGACGCCTGGATCACTGCGCTCAAAGCCCTGCTCATTGCGGCGGTAGCCCTGCTCGCACTGGTGCGTTGGGCCAGTGCATCACCTCCGACCAGGCGCGTGCTTGCGCCAGTGCTGGTGGGTGGCATGGGCTGGGCGCTGTCGTCGATCATCTACGACATCGGCCTATGGACGGATCTGACATTTGGGGTGCGCATCCCGCCCTGGCAGGACGTCGCCTGGTGGTCCATCCCGGATTACCTCGTACGGGGTGCGGCGGCGCCGATTGGGTTTCTCGTTGGCGCGCTCATGCTCCGCACCGCGCGCTCGGCCGTGGTCGATCTGGTGAGCGGGATCGCCGACCAACCAGCACGCCGTCATCTCCAGGATTCATTGGTCAAGGTGCTCGGCGACCCCACCCTTGTCGTGCTCTACCCGAACGGCTCACTGTGGGCGGACGCGAACGGCCGCGCGGTCGAATATCCGGTTGCCACACCGGAACGCGCGCCGACGCCGATCGAATCGGATGGACGGACGATTGCGGTCATCGTGCATGATTCCGCGCTCCTGGAAGACCCGGGCCTGGTCGGCGCGGTCGCAGCGACGGCCCGGCTCGCGGTCGACAACGAGAGACTCGAGCTGCCCTTAGCGCGCAGCTCGAGGAGGTACGCGCGTCGAGGGTCCGGATTGTCGAGGGGGCCGATGCCGAGCGACGGCGCATAGAGCGCGACCTGCACGACGGCGCGCAACAGAGACTTGTCGCTATCGCGATCTCTCTCCGCATGCTCCGGGACAGTCTCGGTGGTAGCGCGAATCAGGAAGTCATCCGCGAGATCGATGCGGCGACAACGGAACTGCGTCTCGCCATCGACGAGCTCCGCGAGCTCGCCCAGGGCCTCGATCCGCCTCTGCTCCGCGAGGGCGGGCTACGCGTCGCGATCGAATCGCTCGCCGAACGGATGCACATGCCCGTCATGTTGAAACTCAAGCTCGACGAACGGTTCTCACGGTCCGTCGAGACGACCTCGTATTTCGTCGTCGCCGAGGCGTTAGCGAACGCGGCAAAGCACGCGGACGCGAGCACGATCTCCGTGAGTGCACGGCGCGCTGATGGCTGTTTGATCCTCGAGATCGAAGATGACGGGCGAGGGGGAGCCGACCCGGCGGGCGGTTCGGGACTCCGAGGTTTGGCTGATCGGCTGGCCGCGGTTGGAGGGCAATTGGCCGTCTCGGAAGTTGCCGGCGGCGGCACCCGTGTGCAGGCTCAGATCCCGTGCGAGTAGTCATTGCAGACGATTCCCTGCTCATGCGCGAGGGCATCGCTCGCGTCCTGGAAACGGTAGGAAATGAGGTCGTCGGCTTTGCCGCTGACGCCGATGGGCTGATGCGACTCATACGAGAACATTCGCCAGACGTAGCCATCATCGACATTCGAATGCCGCCGACACACACAGACGAGGGCCTGCGCGCGGCCGCTGCAGCACGTCGCGAGCACGGACCGGCAATCGGCCTGCTGATCCTTTCTCAATACATGGAACCGGCCTATGCACAGCAGCTGCTAACCGAAGTCACCGGCGGATCCGGGTACCTCCTCAAGGAACGCGTCGCTGACCCGGCGCTCTTTGCGGATGCCGTGCGACGCGTGGCGGCAGGCGAGGTCGTCGTGGACCCCGAGATCGTCGCCCGGCTGCTGCGCAAAGGCGAGCGCGATCCGCTGTCCGACCTGACGGCCCGAGAAGTCGAGGTCCTGGCGCTTCTGGCCGAAGGCAGATCAAATCAAGCCATCGCCGACTCGCTATCGATTGCCGGCAAGACTGTCGAGACACATGTCAATGCGATCTTCTCCAAGCTGGAGCTCGAGCCGGCGGCCGAGGACAACCGTCGGGTTCTGGCCGTCCTGTCCTACCTACGCGGCCGAATGTTGGCGCGCTAGACCTCACCACCAACTTCAGAACGCGGCCGGCGTCTCCTGCCTACGAGCCAGTCGCTCGACGACGCCGCGCGTCGTCTTCCACGCCACTTCTGGATCTTTCGCCAAACGGATGCGCATCTGATTGGAGCCATACGTGACGGCGCCCGGCGCAACGCCCGGCACGCGATCCGTAAGTGAGGTAGGCGCCATCGCGCGCATCGTGGCCGAGCGTGACCAATCGGAGTGGAAGCGAACGATCAGCTCGTGGCCCTCGCGGGCGAGCGAAGCAATGCCCGCGCGCGAGGCCGCGATGCGCAGCCGCGCAACTTCCAACAGGCGCTCAACCGGCTTCGGCATGGCTCCGAACCGATCGATCAGCTCGGCCCGGATCACGCCCACCTCGCCGTCCGTCCCGGCCCTGCCCATCCGTCGGTAGAGCTCCAGCTTCATGGGCTCCTCGGCGACGTACTCGTCGGGCAGGAAGGCGTTGACCGGCAGGTCGATGACGGTCTCTGCGCGTGGCTTGACCGGCTCCCGCAAATCACGCACCGCACGCTGTTCCTCGACGGCCTCCGCCAGAAGGCGCGTGTAGAGATCGAAGCCGACAGCCGCGAGGTGACCGTGCTGCTCACCACCCAGGATGTTGCCGGCGCCACGGATCTCGAGATCGGACAGCGCTATCTGGAATCCGGCACCCAGCTCCGATGCGTTGAAGATCGCCTGCAAGCGCTTGCGAGCGATGTCCGACAGTTGGCCACGCTTGCGATAGAGCAGGTATGCGTACGCCCGCCGTGACGACCGACCGACCCGGCCGCGCAGCTGGTACAGCTGCGCCAGGCCCAGCGCGTCGGCGCGGTCGATGATGATCGTGTTGGCGTTGGGAATATCCAGGCCGGATTCGATGATCGTCGTGCACACGAGCACATCGAATTCGCCGGCGGCGAAGGCCAGCATGACCTTCTCCAGCTGGCCCTCGCCCATCTGTCCGTGCGCGACGACGACACGTGCATGCGGCAGTAGCTGACGAAGCTGCTCGGCCTGTGCCTCGATCGTCTCGACGCGGTTGTGGACATAGAAGACCTGGCCGCCACGATCCAGCTCGCGCAAGATCGCGTCGCGCACAAGTCCGGCGCTCGCCTCGGCAACCCGCGTCTGGATCGGCAGCCTGTCCTCAGGCGGCGTCTCGATCACGCTCATGTCGCGCACCCCTGCGAGGGCCAGGTTCAACGTCCGCGGAATAGGCGTGGCGGACAGCGTCAGCACGTGCACTTCCGTGCGCAGCTGCTTGAGCCGCTCCTTGTGCGCGACGCCGAAACGCTGCTCCTCGTCGACCACGACCAGGCCCAGGTTGCGGAAGTGGATGTCCTTCGACAGCAGCCGGTGCGTGCCAATGACGAGATCGACCGATCCTGCCGCAAGGCCCTCGATGATGTCCTTCTGGTGCTGCGGATCGACGAAGCGCGACAGCATGCGCACCGTGAACGGGTAAGCCGCGAAACGCTGGCGGAACGTCTCGAGATGCTGCGACGCGAGAACTGTCGTTGGCACGAGGACGGCCACCTGCATGCCGTCGGAAATGGCCTTGAACGCAGCGCGAATCGCGACCTCGGTCTTTCCGTAGCCAACGTCGCCGACGACCAGGCGGTCCATCGGGCGTCCCCGCTCAAGGTCGGCCTTGACCTCCGCGGTGGCCCGCAGCTGGTCGACGGTCTCTTCATATGGGAACGCGGCTTCCATCTCCTGCTGCCACGGCGAGTCGGGCTGGAGCGGCCGGCCGTTCACTTTTTCGCGGGCCGAGTAGAGCTCGAGCAGCTCCTTTGCCAGATCCGTTACGGCCTTGCGAACGCGCGACTTGGTTCGCTGCCACTCGCCACCGCCGAGACGCGACAGATGCGGATTCTCACCACCGGCATAGCGCGAGACACGCTCGATCTGCTCCACGGGGACCCAGATCCGGCCGCCTTCCGCGAAGTGAAGCTCGAGGAAGTCGCGCTCCTCGTTGCCGTCGCCGCCGGCATTGCGCCGGGTCATTCCGGCGTAGCGGGCAATGCCGTGGTCGATGTGGACGATGAGATCGCCCGGCTGAAGACGCTCGAGCAGATCCTTTGGCACGACGCGCCGAAGAACTCGCGGCCGACGAACGCGCACGGTGCCGAAGAGCTCGCGGTCGGTGACCAGCACAACGCCTTCCGGACCACCAGCGAAGCCTGAGTTGAGGCTTCGTTCGATGAGTGCAAGCCCGCCCGGCGGAGGCGCTTCAGCGAGTGACACGATCGCAGCGGCCATGATGTCGGCCTCGCCCAGGATCTCCGATAGTCGGGCGGCCTGGTCGCTGGCGAGGATGACGCGCTCGCCCTCGCGCCGCCAGCGCGCGACGGTTTCGGGCAGGTCGCGGATTGCCTGCGGCGGCAACACGGGCTCGTGCCAGCCAAATGGGTTGCCGCCCGGTGGCGCCCCCGGGACCTCGCTCTCCCACGTCAGCTCCAGGGTTCGAGCCGCGTTGAGCCGCTGCTTCCAGGCGCGCCGGTCCGGGTATGTAGTCGGCCACGACTTGGGCACGATGGCCGCCTTTTCCAGCTCGGCGCGGCGCTCATCGGCTTGAGTCCAGAGGAACTCTGCGGAGGCGCTCACATCCTCTGGCTCGTCGATGACCCAGATCTCGTCGGCGATGTGGTCGAGGCCGGTCGTGGGCGCGAGAACGCCCGCCCATATCTCGGCGGCGTCGCCCAGCTGACCCTGCTCGAGCCGCGCCAGATCCGTCTTCAAGTCGTTGGGCAGCTTGTCAGCGGCCTTCCCGAGGGTCGTTCGCAGCTGTGCTCCGGCATCAGCACCGATCAGGAACTCGGTCGCGGGCAGCAGCTCGACACTGTCAATCGTGTGAATGCCGCGCTGGGTTGCCGGGTCAAAGGCACGCAGCGATTCGATCTCGTCTCCGAACCATTCGATGCGCACGGGCAGCTGTTGGCCCGCAGGAAACACGTCGACGATGCCGCCGCGGCGCGCGAACTCGCCCCGCCCGGCGACCTCCGGTAACGCTTCGTAGCCAAGGTCGATCAGCTCGCGCAGCACACGTTCCTGGCCGATTCTTTGACGCGGCTTGAGCTGAACGGCCTGCTCGGGCAGCTCGCTTGGCGCCAGCGTGTGCTGGAACAGGGCCTGGATGCTGGCCACGAGAACCTTTGGCACGCCCGATCGCCAAGCCGCGAGAGCCGCCACGCGAGCAGCCGACTCGTCGCGGATCAGCTCGCTCCGCTCATAGGCGAGTGCGGTGCGCGGCTCGAGCGTCACGACTGCGTTCGCATCACCGAGCCACGCGACGAGCTCTTCGGCGACGCGATCGGCAATTTCCGAGTCGCGCGCGATCCAGACCAGCCGCTCGTTGCTGGCCACGGCCAGCGCCGCGGCAAGGAATGACTTCGCGCCGTGAGGCAGCTGCGCATAGGTCACGTGACGCAGACTCTGACCGACACGGCCTTCCTTGACGGTCCGGAAGCGATCCGCCAGCGCGGTCATCTCGCCGCCCGCTGCCAGCAGGTTCGTCAGCACCGATAGGTTCGGAAGCCGCGCGCGCGGAGTGCCGCCAGTCTCCTGATCCGTAAGTGTCGCGCGCGCGATGGCGCGTTCTGCGGCCTGCGCCGTGGCCTGATCGGCGATGCGCCGCTCGCGCGTTGTCCTGCCGCGGATGCGGACCGAAGCCGGCTCAGTCACGGTGCAGCAACTTTCGCCAGCCGGTCGTGGTGCGCACGATCGTTGCACCATCGGCAGCCTGCTCGGCAACGATGGTCGCATCGGGTCCCTCGCCGTCAGTTACCGCGTCGCCAGGGTCGGGGGCGGCGAGCGACGCCGGCGCCCACGAATTCCACCGCGTTGCGGCACGATTGGGCCCTTCGAGCGCCCAATCCTCGACCGCATTCGCGGCGGCGTCGATGATCTCGTCGAGCGCCTTGCGCTCTTCGGCGGTGAAGCGCGTCAGGACATGCCCGATCGCACCGCGCGACGGCTCGCCGATGCCAACTCGCAGCCGCGCGAACTTCTGTGTGCCCATCTCGCCGACGATCGAGCGCAGTCCGTTGTGCGTACCGGCGCTGCCCTGCTCGCGAATGCGCAGCTTGCCCAGCGGCAGGTCGAAGTCGTCCACGACGACGAGCAGGTCCTCGAGCGGTGCGTGGTCACGAGCGAGAACCTTGCGTACGGCGATACCGGAGTCATTCATGTACGTCGTCGGCTTGACCAGCTCCAAATCGATGCCCTTGTAGCGGCCGCGCATCGTC